>NZ_JAGQBV010000049.1:0-15501 GCF_024345815.1 Cyanobium sp. HWJ4-Hawea
TTGGCTGGGGCGGGGAGCTAGTTGCTGCTGGGCTGGAGTTTGGCGGCGGCATTAATGCCTGCAATCAAGCTGCTGACTGTCTTCTGGTCGGCGGCGTTCAACTTGCTGAGGCAACCGTTATTGACCTGGGTCACGATCTCGATCAAGGAACCGTTGAACATTTGCTCAGGTGTCAGCACGGCGGTGCTGGTCACCTGGGAGCCGTGGAGGCTCTTGATCACGAAGGCCATGGACCTGGCGGCCATTGGCAGGCTGGTTTGAACGGGCACCTTGGCTTGCACCGCCAGCTGCTGGGGCCGTGCCAGTGCTGCTCGATTGGGCTAGGGCAAGGCCCGAACCCAGGCTGATCGAGGTGGCGGCGGCAACCAGAAGTAGGTGGTGGAACTTGGGCATCATCTTTTTTGATTGGCCTCAAATTAGGGTAATTGAACTAAAAACCAATCTCCTCGGGGCTTTAAGTCTGAGATTTTGCCCTGAGTTCCATTAATTCAAAGCTTGCAAAATCCATTTGAGCGAAGCTTTTTGATGCGGTGCGCTTGCTTCCCTCACAGGAGGCCTTACCCCTGATTGAGGTGGCTTGACATAAACCTTCTAGACTCCACTTCTTGAAGCATCCCCGGAGGCAAGGGCCATGCACGCCGTCAGCGTGAGTGGGCTAAAGCAAAATCCGTCTGAGGCCTTGCGCCAGGCCAAGCAGGAGCTGGTCGTGGTTCTCAACCATGACCTTCCTGATGCAGTGCTGATGGGGCTTGATCAGGACGGACTCCTGCAAGAGCCTGGCGTGCGAGCAGCATTGGCCACGGCCCTATTTCGCGAAGGAGGGCTTTCGCTCGTCCGAGGCGCCCATGTGGCCGGTATGCATGTCTCTAATTTCATTAGTCATTTATCTCGGCTTGGCATACCCGCAGTCCGGCTAAACGCCGCTGAGACCAAATCCGACCTCGACACCTTGAATCAGTGGCCTCAGTCGTCATCTCAGATGCCAGCCCTCTGATAGCTCTGGCCCGTGTAGATGGGCTGAGCTGGCTACAGGCGTTGTTCACCGAAGTACTTGTTACCGATGTGGTGATCGGTGAGGTGCTCACCGGAGATTTTACTGAAACTGAGATGCGGATTCAGGCGGCAATCATGGACGGATGGTTGAAGCCGGTGGTTGTCTCTGGCACGGAGCCGGAGCTGCCTGATTTAGATGAAGGGGAGGCCGCCAGTATTCGGTTAGTACTTTCAATGGGATTAGAAGCATTGCTTCTGATCGATGAGCGAGCTGGACGGGCCGTTGCCCAGGCTCTTGGCCTGCAGGTGGCTGGCACGGCCGCTGTAATTGGGCTGGCGCAACAGAAAGGTCTTATTCGATCAGCCCAGGCCATTTTTGCTGAGCTAAGTACGAGTGATTTTAGGATTTCGCCAGAGGTGATTGAGACCGTCTTGGATCGGTGTGGTGAATTTTGAGCAGAATAGACGATTTTGCCCAGAAATTATTACCGCACTAGCTAAGTGGTTGGCTAGTTGGTTTTAGGTTGGGGTGGAGGCAGCCCAAGCCAGAGAGCTTCTTCCCTGGCTGCAGGCAGTAAAGCCAGCAAAGCTTTTTTCTGTTCGCCACTTATATCTGCCTCACTGCTGCCCGTTGAACTACTTCCTGCTGAATTTTCTGCTGCAGCGCTCAGGGCATTGAAGCGTCTGAGGGCGGAGTTAGGGAAAAACAGCAGCCCAACGACCACAGCCAGGCCGCTGCCCATCAGGTAATCAAGCCAGCGATTGGGGATATACCAAGCCACCAGGGGGCCATAGCCAATAAAGGCCACACCACTCGAGATCAGTGCCGTATTCAGATAGCTGCGGCAATTCAGGGCTACTACCAGGGCGGCGGTTCCGCCCATCACCAGTCCGATTGAGAGTTCACCGATTCCCATGGCGTTGAACACCAAAAGCGGCATCAGCACCCCCAGGCTCACCCCCACCATTCGGTCGCGCACGCGGGCCAGGGTGGCGCCGATGCTGTCGTTTAGCAGCAACACAACCCCGAAGTAGAGGTACTTGGGTGTCAAGGCCCCAATACCGACTCCGATTGTGTAGGCGAGGCTGGCGAACACCAGCTTGCGCCAGAAGAAGGGCGAGCTCAGACCCGATCGGATCCGTTCGGCTAGGGGAGGATCTTCCGGTTTTTCCCCTATCTTCCCAGCTGTTGCTTTCACAGCCTTTTCTGCCAAGGCGCCCTGCTCGGGGGGCGTGAAGCCCAGCTGCAACAGCGTCCCCACCGCCAGGCCGATGGCGATGGCCAGCATCTGGTCGCGCCAGCTCTCCCAGCTGGGTGTGCCCAGTAGCGGCAAGACACCCGCAATGGCCACCACCCCACTTAGAAGCCTCAACTTGCTTGGCAGGAGCAGGGTGATTAGTTGCATCAGTGCCGCTACCAGGCCGAATACAAATAGTTCTGGGACATTCGCCAAAGCCAGGCCGAGGCTGACGCCGATGGCCAGGCAAACCCCCACCAAGACGAGCAGCACCGGATAGATCAGCCGTGGCCAGCGGCTGAAATCAGGACGCACCACCAGGGCTGCAATCACGGCTCCGAAGGCCAGTGCATCGCCGCTTAGGCCGACACCCCTGCAGGTGGCATCACCCAGGGCTGCCGCCAGGCCGATTACAAGTGCTGCCCGCAGATCCAGGCTGAGGGTGGCTGCTGGGGCTTCAGCAGCCATTAATTGTCAGGGCGTTTGAGGGCCTGCATCCAACCCACCAACAGCACGATCAACAGCAGCGCCAGCCAAAACCAGAGCCTTGGCGGCTGGCTGGTGGCGGTGATCACAAGCAGCAAGAGGGCCAGCCAGGGGGCGGGCTGCCGCCAGGGCTTCAGCCAACGCTGGGAGAACAGGGGGCGCTTCATCGATCCATGCCCCCCAGCCAACGCAGGAATGGCAGCACAAAACTGAGCGGTCGGCGGCGCTCGACCACCACCTCACTTTTCGCCGGGGTGCCGTTTTCCAGGCTGAGATCGGGGCCGCGGCTGCCGCTCCAGCGCAAACCTGAGGGGGTATCTGCCCTCTCAAGGTTCACGGTCACGACCCGCACGGGGGCTGTGATTTTGTCTGGCAGGGTGGCCATCGGATCACCCCCTTCCCCGAAGGCGGCCTGGCGACTGCGGGCGATCAGGCTGCTGGCCAGGTCGAGGTCGCCCGCGGCACGCGCCACTTCCGCCAGGTCGGCATTGGCCGGGGAGATGGAGGCGATCAGGCCCTCCACCAGGCCATAGCGCTGGGAGCTGCCGCCGTAGCGATCGCGGGTTTGCAGCTGTAGATCAAGCTGGATAGGCATGCCAGGCCGCAGCCGCGCCACATCGGCGTCGCTGAACAGGGCGATGGCAGTGCGCTGACCACTGATGCCACCGATGCCATTGGCCTTAGGACCTAATCCCACAGTGGCGAGCCGCTGCCCGGGGGTCACGGCTTGTCCGGGATTCACCCCCAAGCTCAGCAGCATGCCCGCCAGTGGCGCAAACACAGATTGGCTATTGCGCTGGGCCAGCAGTTCTGCGCGGGTGGCGTCCATTTGGGCCAGCTGGGCCTGCAGTTCCTGGATCGAGCCCAGGTTGCGCAGGTAAAGATCTTGTGCACCCACCCAGAGGGGGCTGTAGCGGGGGATTACCTCATCACGGCGCAGGTTTTCCAGCGCCTTCAGCTGCAGACCCACCGGTTGATTGGCAGTGCGCAGGGTGCCGATGCGTGACTCGATCGTTTGCTTTTGGCGATCTACCGCCTGGATTTGATCCAGCAGCGCATTTGTTGCGGGCCCCACCGAGCCGCCACCGGCGGCTTGCTGATCAACGCGGTTGATACTCAGGAGCAGATCTCCCTGCTTCACCTGGTCGCCCACACGGCGATGCAGCTCCTGCACTTGGCCGGGGGAGCGGGCATAAACACCCACGCGGCTTTCGGGGGGCAGCAGTAGGGCACTGCCCTCCACCTTCATTGGTACGGATGGCGCCAGGGCCCACACCAGGCCCAGACCGGTGACGGCAGCGATGGGTAGGAGCTGGGGGATGCGCTCGCTCACCACCGCCATTACAACCGTCGCCGTTGGCGCAGCAAACTGCGGTTACGGTACATCCGATTTCACACGTAAAAGGCTTGTACCGCCGTTGGTTGGTTGTGTTGGCACTGCTGCTGCCCTGCACTCCTGCAACCGCGCAGCAGCCCCTGAGCCTGGGCCTCCAGCAGGCGATTGAGCTGGGCATGGGCCGTTCGCTGGCCCTGCGTAACAGCGACCTGGAGCTTGATGAGAGCCGCGCCCTGCAGGGGCTGGCCCGGGCGCGGTTCATGCCAAAGCTCGATCTGGTGGCCCTGGGCACCTACGCCCAGGTGAGCACCAATGTGGGCTTTATCTCCAACCTGTCCGCCATCGGCGATCTCAATTTCGACCTGAGCGGCGATGGCTATGCAGTGGTGCAGAACACCTTCGTCAATGTGGGACTGGCCCTCACTCTGCCCCTGATCGATTTCGCGCGCTCACCCCTGCAGCAGGCCGCCCGCGCCGGCATGCAGTCCGCCCAGGCGGAGCAGGTTGAACAGCAACGGACCACGCGCTATGCCATCCAATCTGCCTATCTCAATGCCCAGCTCGCCGAGGCCTTGATCCCGGTGTGGGAGAGCGCCCTGCAGGTGTCGACCCGTTTGCTGCGCGATGCCAAGGCGATTCGGCGGGAGGGCCTGGCGGCCCGGATCGACACCCTCCAGGCAGAGGCGTTGCTGGAAACCGATCGTCTCGGCTTGGTTGAGGCCCGCAGCCAGCGGCAAGTGAATTTAAGTGCCCTGGCCCGCAGTCTCAACCTTCCGGCTAAGCAGACCATCAGCCTCAGCGAACCGCTGCGGCCCATGCCGGCCTGGCCCCTCAGCCTGGAGGCCAGCCTCGAGCAAGCGATGGTCGATCGCCCAGCCCTGGAGGCGCTCCAGCAGCAACGCCGGGCCGAACTGGCCCGGGTGCAGGTGGCCAGGGCCAGTGGCCTGCCCCAGGTGGGTCTGCTGCTGGGGGCAGGTATCAGCGGCGACTGGCTGAACGTGCCAACGGCTGGCACCAATCAGACCACCAATGTCCAAGCAAGCGGTAGCGCCTCCGGCAGCTTCTACGACTGGGGGGCGGTGGTTTCCCTAAGGCAGCCCATTTTTGATGGGGGCCTCACCCGGGAGTCGGTGGCCCTGGCCCGCCGTCGGGCGGAGCGGGGCGAGGTGGCGATCGATTTGGCCCGCCAGACCATCACCCAACAGGTTGAAACCTTTTATGCCAACCACCAGGCCTCTGGCGCGCAGATGAAAGCCGCTTCTGCTGCGGCAAATGCTGGTGCGGAAGCTGTGCGCGATGCCCTGCTGCGATATCGGGCCGGTGTGGCGCCCATTACGGAGTTGCTGGTTGCCCAGCGCAACCTGCAGGTGGCCCGCTCCGCTGCGGCCGCGGCGATCCACCGCTGGAATCTGAGCCGGGTGGGTCTTGAGCTGGAAACCGGCCAGGTCAGCGCTAAGGAAATCTGAAGCCAACCCCTCCGGCTAGTTGGTCAATTGACCAAGTTCTTTTAGTGCCCAGATTCAGGCAAGTGGCCTAGGCGGAGTTGTCCGTCAGCGCCATGGGGCCATCGAGCTGACAACCAGCTCCCCAGGCAATAGGGTTTTCGAAACCCACCTAAACCCCCAGCTCCTGTCGCCATGACAAACCCTGCAGCCGGGATCAGTACGGCCCCAATCAACATGCCCCCAATCGACATCGGCATTCCCGCCGAGCAACGCCAGGCCATTGCCGCAGGTTTAGGGCGTCTGCTGGCCGATAGCTACGTGCTCTATGGCAAAACCCATGGCTTCCACTGGAACGTCACCGGGCCAATGTTCAACACCCTGCACCTGATGTTCATGGATCAGTACACGGAGCTGTGGACTGCCCTGGATGTGATCGCCGAAAGGATTCGTGCCCTGGGCTGCAGCGCCCCCTACGGCGGAGCCACCTTTGCCCAGCTTGCTTCTATCAAGGAAACCGAGGGTGTGCCGGCTGCGATGGCGATGGTGCATGAGCTTGTGATGGGCCATGAAGCGGTGGCCCGCACGGCCCGCAGCCTGTTTGAGCTGGTTAACGCAGCTGATGACCAACCAACGGCTGACCTGCTGACCCAGCGGTTGCAGATCCACGAAAAGACCGCCTGGATGCTCCGCAGCCTGCTGGAGGGTTAGTTGCCTCGTGGGGCGGTGGCTGGTGGTAGGGGTCTTCGGCCAGCAGGTTCAGCAGCTCCTGCACTTTGACCTTGAGTGCTGGAGAAGCCGAGGCCCGCGCGCATGCGGGTGCGCGTGGGCGCAAATGGTTGTTCCTAGGCTTGGCCATTGGACCGGCCCTATCAATGCAGTCGCCCCTTCGCTCCGCAGCAAGCCCTGAGGGTCCGGGATCGGCCTTCATCCTGATCATCGCCGTGGTGCTGGGGCTCGCGATTCTGCTGAGCCAGACAGTCTTCATTGTTCCGGCCGGCAACGTCGCCGTGGTCACCACCCTCGGCAAGGTGACCGGTCTGCCCCGCAATCCCGGCGCCAATATCAAGGCCCCCTTGGTGCAGAACACCTCGTTGTTTGATGTGCGCACCCAGGTGCGACCCGAGCAGTTTTCCACCCTGACCAAAGACCTGCAGGTGATCCAGGCCACGGCAACGGTGAAGTATGCGATGAAACCGGCAGAAGCCGGGCGCATCTACGAAACGATCGCCACCGACGATCAACAGATCTACCCCCGGGTGATTCAGCCGTCGCTGCTCAAGGCGCTCAAATCCGTTTTTTCGCAGTACGAACTGGTGACAATCGCCACAGAATGGAACTCCATTTCCGAGCTCGTGCAGGAGAAGGTGGCAGAGGAATTGCGTAAATTCGACTACGTGACTGTGCAGGGCCTCGACCTAACTGGCCTGCAGATTGCTGAGGAATATCGCGCCGCGATTGAACAGAAACAGATCGCCGAGCAACAGCTCCTACGGGCCCAAACCGAGGTGCTAATCGCCGAACAGGAGGCCAAGCGCTACGAGACCCTAAATACCAGCCTCGATGACCAGGTGCTCTACAAGCTCTTCCTCGACAAGTGGGATGGCCAGACCTCGGTGGTGCCGGCACTGCCCGGTTCCGCCGGTAGTTCTGGTAATTCGGTGATTGTTAATGGTCGCCGCTAAGTGTGGAGAGGGCGGCTGCAACTAGTGGATTAGGCCACAAAGCGCTTGTATAGCCAGCGCACGAAGCTGCCCACCAGCGGCACCGGCGCAAAGGTGGGACCCACGAAATCGAAGTAGTCGCGGTGGTCAACGATGCGGCCGTCGGCACCGATGCGTAGGCGGCTGGTGCCTGGGTAGATGAATTCGATCCCTTTGATCTTCAGGCCCATGCGCCATTCCACGAAGGCCGTATCACCGTCGATCGCTACCGCATCGGCCTCTAGGAACACGTCATCGCAGCGTTGCACCAGGCCCTGCTGGGCAAGGATGTAAGCGTCGACGCCATCCCTGGTCTGGGTGGGGTCTTCAAAATGCACGTTCTTGGCATACACCTGTCGCCACTGCTCGGCGGTGGGCGGTGGCGTTCCGTAGGGCTTGGTGAACAGCTGCCGCAGGCTGTCTTGATCGAAGGGCGGGGTGAGGGCGGCTGACATGGAGAGGCGCTCTGAGCAGTAGTGCCCTTCATCCTGGCCTGCGCTAGGCACCATCACCTCTGGAGGAATGGCCAAATGTCCCCGCTACGATTGAGTTACCAAGCCCAACGGTTCAGCCGGCACTGCCTGTGGTGAACGACCTGTTGACACTGCCACTGGAGGAACGGCTCGAGCTGGTCCAGACCCTGTGGGACTCGATCGCTGCTGAGCAGAGCGGCCCTGAGCTCACTGATGGTGATCGACAGCTGATCGATCAACGGCTTGAAGCTTTCCTGGCAGATGGGGATCCAGGTCTCGATGCCGATGCGGCACTTGATGCCATCGACCGGTCGCTCTGACAAGGGTTTTGCGGCTTCGTATAGCAGCCCGTGATGATCTTGAAGCTGCGGCCCGCTGGTACGAAGCCCAGGAACTTGGGCTGGGTCGCTTGTTTCTAGCCGAGGTAAGGCTGCTCTTTCAGCGCATCCGCACTAACCCCGAGGCCTATCCCTCCAGCTACCGCGGAACGCGGCGTGCCCTGTTGCGCCGCTTCCCCTATGGCGTCATCTACCTGCCTGTTCCTGAGCAGGGATCCTTCGTGGTGCTGGCGGTGCTGCACTGTGGGCGTGATCCACAACTTTGGCGGCAGCGCTCCGGGGTGTCCCTAGCTCAGGATATGTAGGGGCTCAGCTGCCCATTCTGACGCCTCCATTCCCCTAAACCCCTGCGGCAATAACGGTTTCGCCGCGTTAAGCAGCGAACACATGTGACGATCTGGCGATATCAACACTCTGTTAGAAGCGTCTGGCTGGAGAGTTGGGTTACGTTCTGATCGCCGCCCGCCACCTCTCAGGCATGCCACCAAGGCGGAAGCAAAGGTCACTAAGGGAAAACATGGGCGCCTGCGATGAAAAAAAACCAAGCTGATTGCCGTTGGCATTGCCCCTTTGGGAATCATTTCCATCGGTGTGGTGCCCATGGGAGTGTTGAACGCCTGCGTGGTGGGCATGGGGAAAGAGATTATTTAGCTGTGGGCCTTGCCGCCTAGATTTACAATTACAACTCCTGCAACAATCAGGGCTACGCCAATTAATTGGCTGCCGTTTGGCACTTGGCGATAGGCCAAAGCCCCGATTAGCACAATGGCAAGGGTGCCGATCACGCTCCACAATGCGTAGGTAATTCCAAGGGGAATCACGGTCACCACCCTTGCGACAAGAGCAATGGCACAGCCATAGGCTGCCAATAATAGTGCTGTTGGCCAAGGTCGAGTTAGGCCATCGGAAAGCTTTAGCAGTGCCGTGCCCGTAATTTCTGCTGCGATTGCGAGGAACAGTGCCAGCCAGGCTTGGGTGTCGGTCATTGTTGAAGGGGCTGGAGCTTAATAACGGATTTGAGCCGATGGCTAGAGGCCCAAATGCCTGTAGCCGCAGACTCTCAATTATTCCAGCCCTAAATTATTGGCCTAATTACTAGACTTAATCACACGCTCGTTGAGTTTTTGGAGCGGCCGGGCATTCATTGGGTAGAGTTTTTGGAATGTGGCTAATTGCTCTGCTGAGATGGTCACGGGTTGTTTGAGGATGTAGAAGCGCACGCCTTCGCTACAAGGCGGTGTGGTTAGTGACCCGGCAAAGGTGTAGTACTCCAGTGAGGCAGGGAGAAGCTCCTTCAGGGAAGGCAGATTCACGCTGACGCTGCCACCTTTCTTTGCGGGAAGTTTGTTCCAGAAGGAGGCGAGATAGGGATTGGGGGCGCCTTTTTTGAAGTTCACGCCAATCACTGCCAGTTGGCCCTTGGCATTTTGGTGAACCAGGTGCACGTTGGCGGCGTAGTGAATGCCGTTTATGGCCTCTTCACTGGGGGTATGGAAGTGGTATTGCAGCAGCTTGTAGGGGGTAGTGCCGATCTTTAGATTCCCGGAGGTGTTCACTTGGATCGTGGTTCCGGTGTTCACCACGTCGCCACTGGTGGCTGGGTAATCGGGGTTAAGAGCGGTGGCGGTGGTTTGCTTCACCGTCGTTTTCGACACGATGTTTACGGGGGCTTGCTCAGAGCCATCGGAGCAGGCGGCGTATTTCGGGCTCAGTTGCCCCCATTTTTCCGGAGCGACATCGCCGGAGTAGCCGTACTGGGGCTTGGCCAGCGCTACGAGCGGGGTGAGTGCTACTCCTGAAACGACCAAGGCAAGGGATAGTGAAAGATGCTGGGAAGGCTGCATTTGAATGAAATACGATTTTTTATTTCTTGAACTCTAGAGGGTATTTACCGTGATGGTTCAATGTCGCAATCTCAGGACAAAGGCCGATATCGGGCTTTCATCAGTTAATAGTTGTTGCTGCTTACCGCGCGGAAGTACAATTGCTATCAGTTCCGTATTCTGCTTCGCTTGGGGCGATGGGCATGGCCCTTGAAGCAATTCAACAGCTTCTTACACTATTGCCAGGTTTTTTTACAAATGAGCTGAGCCAGATGCAGAGAAATCCTGCTGAGATGCCAACTAGTGCACCTCCTATACCATCGCTAAAATAGTGGGCTCCACTTACCACACGTGTAACAAGACAGCCTGCTGCCATGATGATAGCTGGAAGTTTAAGCCTAGGATAAAGATAAATAATAATAGTGCTACCTGCGAAAGCTACTGCTGTATGGGAACTTGGGAATCCAATTCCTGATGTTGAAAATGGGCGATCAAGCCAGCTTCTAAAGATATAGGAAGGATCTCCATGCGGCCTTATCCTTCGCACAATCAGCTTTATAATTTCAGCGATGCTGCCAGAGATTATTGGTGCTGCTATTAACATCCAGGCTTCTTGATTGAGATAGCGTTTCCAGCCCGTTAGTGGTTTCGAGCTAGTTGGCTGCGATAGGAGCTGGGCTGAAATGGTTATGAGAACCCAGGTACCAAGGAATCCCCAGCATCGAAAAAGCTTGAAGAGATCAGATTGGCTTTGATGTTCTGGCCTAAAGATGCCGGCAATGGGAAAATCAAGTAAGTGAGATAGAGAAAGAATGACTACCCCATATACAATCAAATATGGCAACTGCTTTGCGCTCATCAACCTAGAAGTAATATATACGTATTATTTATCAATTTTAGGCCGGCCTGTCTCTTGCCTATGTAGCCTAGGACACTTGCTAAGGAATTTGTAGCCTTGCTTCTCTAGTGGTGGAGGTGTTAAGCGTAGAAAGTGGTAAGCCAGATCTGATTTATTTTTCGATTCCAGCCAGGATTACGTGACCTTCTTTACTCCCTGTTTCATGCGCAATGGGAGTTTGTGTTTACGAAGCAGCACCTGAGCCTCGGCCAGGGTGCCTGGAGGAGGCTCGTGTCGCATTTAGCCCCTCCTCGGCCTTAATCAATTCCTTCGTCAACCCGCTGCGCTCCCGAACCCAGCCTCCAACACCCCAAATCCCCTGCAGCAGAGTGCTGCAACAGATCTTGGTAAAAGTCGGCTAACGCCCTATGGAATGTGGGGTCTTAGGCCCAGCTTGAAAGGTTTGGTTGTGATAACCACGTCAGGGGCATCGCTGATCAAACCGGAACTTCCCAGGGATTACCTAGTTGTCCCAGGCCATAACTTCCTAGAATTGGTAAACATTGCAACCAAACGGGAAATTTGCAACCAAAATTTGCTGATCTCCAGGCGGCCCTAGCTGTGCCCATGACCCAGTTGTGGGTTGAGCTTGGCCAGCGGCAGCTGAGGCCTGAGTTGATGGATCAGCCCAATCTTGACCCCCAAGCCCATCAAGCGGCCATGCTCGGCTTGGGCCGAATCAATTCCTTGACGCGCAGTGCCTCTTGCTTATTTCCTGGTATTAGGCGGCTAGCAAAATTATATCCAGCGCGGCGGTTGCGTCTCCTAGATGTGGCCTGCGGTGGGGGCGACACTGTGCGTGCTGTCATTCGCATGGCCCAGCGGGAGGGGATTAATATTGATGCCCATGGCTGTGACATCAGCTCAGAAGCTGTAGCCCTGGCAAGGGCAGCTTCTGAAGCAGAGGGAATGGAATCCCATTTCTTCCAAACTGATGCAATCAATGCCCCCCTTCCTGGTAGTTATCACCTAATCACCACCTCACTGTTTCTGCATCACCTCACGGAAGCCGATGCAGAAAGCCTGCTGCGCTCTATGGCCGCCGCCACCCTCGATCAGCTCTTGGTGCACGACCTAATCCGCAGCCACGTTGACCTAATGCTCACCTGGATCGGCACCCGGCTGCTGAGTCGTTCACCGATAGTTCACATTGATGGACCACTCTCGGTGGGGGGTGCCTTTCAGCTCGATGAGGTGGCGCAGCTAGCCTCATCAGCTGGCCTAGTGGGTGCAGAAATCACCCGCTTTTGGCCCGAGCGCTTCCTGCTTTCCTGGAGCCGGAATGCAGCCAGCAACTGAACTTGGACTGTTGCATCTTTCGCCTTGCTGGGATGTGGTGGTAGTGGGTGCAGGACCGGCAGGCGCTCTCGCGGCCCATGGTCTTGCCATTCGTGGCTTGCGCGTTCTGCTGGTGGAGCAGCGCCTCTTCCCTCGCTGGAAAGTCTGTGGGGCCTGCCTCAGCCCCCAGGCCCTGGCAGCTCTTGAGGCCGCTGGACTTCCCGACCTTGTGGCATCCCAGGGTGGCCTATCCCTCGAGCGTCTGCAGCTGGGGGTAGCTGGCCTGGTGAGCCCAATCGCCATGGGAGCTGGCCGGGTCCTGTCTCGCTGTCGCCTGGATCAGGCGCTGCTAGAAGCAGCGAGTGCTGCTGGTGCCACGGTGCTGATGGGCACCCGGGCCGTTCTAGGCGCCGCCGCCACTGGCTTAGAGCCAGACCGGGAGGTAGTGCTCCAAAAAGGCACTGCAAGGCGGAGTGTCAGCGCCAAGGTGGTGTTGATCGCGGCTGGGCTCAGCCACCGTGCAATCGACGACAAGGCTGGGATCAGCACCAGCATCGAGCCCCGTAGTCGTTTTGGCGCAGGTTGTGTGCTGTCTGGAGAAGCTGCCGCGCTCCCCCCCGGTGTGTTGCAGATGGCTGTGGGCCGAAGCGGTTATGTGGGTATGGTGCGAGTCGAGAGCGGGGAGATCAACCTGGCCTGTGCCTTTGATCAGGGCATGCTGCGCTCCGCTGGTGGTGCGTCCCTGCTATGCCAAAAAATCCTTGCTGAAGCAGGCTTTGCGACTTTGCCAGGCCTGAAAGAGGCCGACTGGCAACTAACCGCAGCACTCAGCCGCCGCACAATTCCGCTGGCGGGCCACAGGCTGCTGCTTCTTGGTGATGCCGCCGGCTATGTGGAGCCCTTCACCGGCGAAGGCATGGGCTGGGCCCTGACCTCTGCCTTAGCTGCCCTGCCGCTTGTAATGCGAAGTATGGAGCAGTGGGATGGCGCTATTGAGAAGGAGTGGCGGCGCCTGCACCACCGCTGGGTTACAAGTCAGCAGAGGTCATGCCGGGCCCTGGCAGTGGTGTTGCGGCACCCCAAGATCAGCTTGGGGCTGCATAGGTTGGCGGGGGGCTTTCCCTCAGTCACCAGCTCAATGATTGGCATGCTGCAAAGGCCCTCCATTCCCTACTCGAGGGCCTGATCGATCGTGCCCTTGTCCCTAATTGGTATTGGCACTGCGGTACCTCAGAGGCGCATCAGCCAGCAAGAAGCCCTTGCCCTTGCACCGCAGATGGCCAACGCCAGCCCTCGTCAACAACGCTTACTAGAGAGGATCTACCAACGCTCGGGGGTAATGCATCGGCACTGCCTTCCACTGCCTGACTTCAGCAACCCCACTACAGCTGAGCGGATGAGGCGCTATCAACCGGCAGCGTTGGAGCTAGCCCTAGAGGCTTCCCGGCTAGCTCTTAAGGATGCCCAGATCGAGGCAAGGGCAATCACCCATTTGATCACCGTTTCATGCACGGGCTTCGGCGCCCCTGGCTTCGACCTTGCCTTAATCGCCAACCTGCCGCTAGCTATGGATGTGGCCCGAACCCATATCGGCTTCATGGGCTGCCACGGGGCGTTTAACGGCCTACGGGTGGCACGGGCCTTTGTGGAAGCTGATCCCAGTGCCTGCGTGCTTGTGTGCGCAGTGGAGCTGTGCAGCCTTCATCTGCAGGAAGGCTGGAACCCAGACCACATCGTGGCCAATGCCCTGTTCGCTGATGGTGCCGGCGCTGTGGTGGCGGTAGCTGCCGATGGTGCTGATGTGGGCTCAACCAACAAAACAGGGCTGCAGCTGGTCGCTTCAGCCTCAACGGTGCTGCCCGGCACTGAAGAGCTGATGGGGTGGATTATTGAAGATCATGGTTTTTCAATGGTTCTTTCATCCAAAGTCCCCAGTCGAATCGCCATCCAGCTGCGTCCTTGGCTGGAGGAGTGGCTTGCAAGCTTAAATCTGACGTTGCCAGAAGTAGAAAACTGGGCCGTTCATCCCGGCGGCCCTCGCATCCTTGCGGCGGTACTAGAGAGCGCCGGGTTGTACCCCGCTCAGATTGATCTTTCTACTGCGGTATTACGTCAGTTCGGAAATATGTCGTCGGCAACTATTTTGTTCATCCTGGAGCGGCTGCGCGGCCAGGCAGGCCAGGGCCCATGCCTGGCTTTGGGGTTCGGCCCCGGTCTCACAGTGGAAGCGGCATTGCTCATGGTGCAAAAAGCCATCTGAAAAGGTGGCACTCAGGCATAGTTTTGCTTTCAAACACACGAGCTGCCGACAAACGGCCTAGGCTTCATCGAGTCAAAATGAAGAGAAGCAGGGGTGCACAGAGAACAGCAATAATCAATCAACCCTTTTAGTCACTACTGCTGCTGCTAAGTACTCCCATCTTAAATGAGCGCACTCCCCGCCCTACCTCTTTGGTTTATTTGGGCTTTTTTATCTGCAATTTTTGCAAGTGGATCTGCGGTATTTGCCAAAATTGGACTCGAAGATATAGACGCAGATCTAGCCACCCTTGTCCGTACTCTTATCGTAGCTATTTTTCTTCCACTGCTCATTATAACAACTGGAAAATTGAGCAGCCCATTTGCATGGTCCCAGCAGACCCTGGCTATTCATTGTTCTTTCGGGCCTGGCCAGTGGCTTGTCATCGTTCTGCTTTTTTAGGGCACTGAAGCAAGGAGATGCTTCAATAGTAGTGTCCGTTGATAGACTAAGCCTGCTAGTAGTGGCTTTAATAGGCTTTGCTTTTCTTGGTGAGCGTCCCTCAGTGATTGGCTGGGCGGGCTTGCTGTTTGTGGCTGGGGGCGGAATACTATTATCGCTTTCATAGTTGCCAACCCAATCCGATAGCGTTCATAGCATTTTTCATAATGCATGATTTCGCTGGGATAGAAAATTAAAATGACCAGGTCTTAATCGTCACCTTCTTCTACGTTTCCCTGCACTTCACCGCAGACGCTACCCCATACATCACCCTTGACATCGCCCCAAATACTGCCTTCTACGTTGCCATTAACGTTGCCCAGGACATGGCGTCCAATATTTGCACCGACGTCGCAACCGATATAGCCGTCAACACTACCCTTGACATCTCCATGAATATCGCCTTGGACACTGCCCTGAATATTTCCATTGACATCGCCCCACACATTTGCGTTGACTTGCAAAATTCTTAGCCTTCCATCAACAAGCCCAAAAGTGACAAGCTTATTAATTTCTTCGATTTCAGACATTGTTCTCGTTAATGAAATGGATGTTCCATCCTAGCCCGAGCCTGTCAGTATCAACACGCCTGAGGGCATGGCATTGAGCTACTTGCGACTGCCAATAAAAAAGCCCCCCTCTAGGAGAGGGGGGCTGGGATTCCGTCGATTTGCTCTGGAAACAGTTGAAGCTTTTAGCCTCAGCCGATTGCAGGGGCGGTCAGAGCTACGGGGGTAGCTTCTGCAGCAGCCA
>NZ_JAGQBV010000005.1:0-61463 GCF_024345815.1 Cyanobium sp. HWJ4-Hawea
CAGTTGCCAGTTCCCTACTTGTCCCAACGCGATAGCGCCACCTCCCAGGGCGAGCGCATGTGCTTTTCATCCAGCTGCGCGATGGCCGCAGCCTTCCTCAAACCAACAACCCTGGCAGGTTCAGCACAACTAGACGACCAGTATCTCCAAATCGTGCAGCGCTATGGCGACAGCACTAGCGCCCCGGCCCAACTACAGGCCCTTAGAAGGCTGGGCATTGCGGCCCGCTTCCGCAGCGATGGCTCAATCCAACTGTTAATTAGCCGATTGATGCGGGGCATCCCCTGCCCGGTGGGGTGGTTGCACCATGGCCCAGTCAGCGCCCCCAGAGGTGCCGGCCACTGGAGCCTGGTGGTGGGTTTTGATCCGGCCAGCTCCCAATTGCTGATGCACGATCCCTACGGAGAAGCGGATCTGGTGGCCGGGGGCTTCTGCAAGCGCTCGGTCGGCAGCGGCCGGTCCGTGCGTTATTCGTCTAAAAACTGGGGGAGCCGCTGGATGGTGGAGGGCCCCAGCAGCGGATGGTGGCTAGATCTCAGCTGAATCACCTGCAAAAAATATATTCGCGCCGCTAACGCCGGCGGCTGGTCCAATCCTCAAACCAGCCCCGGCGCCAAAGCATGGTGGTCATGATAGTGGCTATGGCACCCATCAACACGAGGGCGATTTGATAGCCGTGGGGCCAGTGCAACTCAGGCATGTTGTCGAAGTTCATGCCATAAATACCGGCTATAAAGGTGAGCGGCGCAAAAATTGAAGAAACGATCGTGAGGGTTTTCATGATCTGGTTCATGCGGTTACCACTGCTGGCCATGTGGGCCTCGGTAACGGCATCACATTGGTGACGCAGAATTTCGCAGCTATCAAAAATCTGCTCCACGTTCTGGGCCATCTCCTGAAACCCCAGCAGTGCCTCGGGCCCCATGACCGGTTGGTTTTGGCGCAGGAATAGCAGGATCTGATGGCGCAGGGGCCAGAGCTGCTGGCGAATGCGCCGCAGATTGATACGCAATTGGTAGGCACGGTTCAAAACACCCGGCCGCGGATCCCTAAGGGCAGATTCCTCCAGGTCATCAAGGCGGCTAGCCATCTGCTCCAGCATCGGGAAGATGCCATCCAACAAATTGTCGACCAAATAATGGAGCAGATCATCTAGATCATCGGCCGTAGCTGCTGGAGATTTATGGAGCAGCCATTCGGTCAAGGCAGGGAAGGGCTCCTTACTCGGAGCCTCTTCTATGGAGATCAGCATCTTGTGGGTGAGCACCATCCCCACCTGATCACTCACCAAATTGAGGGGATCATGGCCAAAGCGCAGGCGATGCACCACCACCGTGATCACCTCGGCAAAGGAGTCAACCCGTGGAATCTGGGGCACCTCCAGCAGTAGGGGCCTAAATACCTCGGGAATTCCGCAGCAACTCAACACGCTGGAGATTAATTGGGGCTGCCCAAGGCCACCAATGCGAAGCCAAAAGGGATCACCACTTTCAACAAGCTCCTTCAGCTCTTCGATTCTTAAGTTGTTACGAAGGAACACCTGATTCGGCTTTAGCACCACTACAGATAAACTGCAATCAGCCCGACCATCAGCGAGAAATAGGCTATTGGGCATATCGCCCAGCCGATCCGAAAGCCTGCGGGAATCAAGGGAGCCTGGAGTCGGACGCAGCTGGGGCAGAATTGACATGCTGCTAAAATTGGTACTTGATCATAATCAAAGGCCCTAAAAATTATCAAGGCTGTGACGCGAATCCGAAGCTTGTATCCGGGAACACATTTAGGATTTTTATTTTTCTTGGGGCTGACAATCTGCGCGGCCCCAGTGCTCGCCCAGCCCGCACAAATTCTGTTGATGCGCCACGGCCACAAAGGCGAAGACCATGCCAATTACAATCTCTCCCCCACAGGCTTCCAAAGGGCCATGGATCTGGCGGCAGTGCTGCCAGCTTGTTTCGGAAAAGTTGACCATATTCTGACATATTTTCTAAATCAAGACACTGGTAAAAATGCCCGTAGCTATCAAACAGCTGTGCCACTGGCTATTAAAAGTGGGGTCAACATTCGCATTTTCAAGGAGGCGGAGGTCCTAATGAAGCAGGCTGGTGAAAAGATCCTGGCTGATCCCAATTATGGTGGTGCCAATTTAATTTTCATTTGGGAGCACCGCCACCTACCAGAACTAGCCGCCGGCCTGGGCTGGCCTACGATGCCCCCAATTGCCGACAACGACTTTAACCGCCTATATCAACTCCGCTACAGTAAAGGCTCAACCAAACCAACGGTGAGAGCATTCGATCAGAGCCTTCTTCTTGAGGGCTCAGAATCCTGTGCAGATCCTAAGATCCTTCAGCGCTAAACACTGTGGCTCGCCCTGCAATTGCCCTTCTACCGATGTTATCGCTGTTGGCCATGGCCAGCGGGGAACCGCCAGCGGCTTGGGCCCAAGCCGAAGGCCTCCAACTTGATCGCCAGCCCCTCGGCCAGGCCATCGGAAAGCCGCCAGCCCAAGGCAGCCCAGCCGCCAACAACGACCTGGCAATTCTGCTCTGGCTCCAGAAAACCCGCACGCCCGAAATGGAGGCCAATACCTGGCTCACCCTGGAGCGAAATCCATCTGTCTTTAGCCGCACCCTGGGGGTCGACATGGCGCGAAACACCCCCAGGCTCAATGCTGGCTTGATTTCCTTTCTTGTACCTATCGATGCCGTCAAGGACAGCTTTAAGAAGGAACTGGCGCGCCGTCGGCCCTTCGTGCAATTCCCCCAGATAAAACCCTGCCTACCCCTGGAAGGGACCAACTCATACCCCTCGGGCCATGCCACCTGGTTCCGCGCCACCGCAGAACTATTGGCCGATCTATTTCCAAAACGTCAAAGTGAAATCGTGGCCTTGGGGGCACTTGGCGGCTCGAATCGCGTTCTCTGTGGGGTGCATTTCCCGTCAGACGTGGAAGCAGGCCAAAGGTTTGGGGTGGCAGCAGCTCGCCAGATAATCAATTCAGCCCAGTGGCGCAGCTTCAAGGCTAATCCTGAAATCCAGGCCGAATTACAAAAAATCAGCCCGATAAGCGGCCAAACTAGACGCTAAAGCTAGATGGTTTCTAAATCCACTCCGGTGGTCTCGATCCGGTAGATCCAGGTAATTAAGGCACCCACCAAGGAGGTAACTGCCAACAGGGGTAATAGTCTTTCCGTGCCCCAATTGGCCAGCAGGGTGGGAAACAAAAATGCCGTAAGCACCGCCCCAACTTTGCCGATAGCTGCCGCCAGACCCGCCCCCTGGCCCCGCAGCCGAGTGGGGAAAACCTCCCCCGCCAGCAGGTAGGTCTGGGCGTTGGGGCCAAGGTTGGTCATGAACTGGAACAGCATGAAGCCAATCACGATCACCACCAGGTTGCTATGGCCTCCAATATTTCCTAGGGCGGCAATAATCAAGCCGGCTGCGCAGCCCACAAAACCAATTATCTGCAGTCGGATTCGGCCCCAACGGTCAGCCAAGACAATGGCGCAGGCGATGCCCACTAGAAAGCCCACATCCACAAGGGCCGTGCCCCGAGCTCCCAGAAGGTCGTTATGAATTATGGCGGCCACGTTGTTTTCATTTGCCTTAGCACCGAAGGCGGCGGCAATAATCACTGGCGTAAAGATTCCGATCCCATAGGTAGAGATGTCCTGGAGAAACCAGGGCACCGAGGCCAAAATCGTGGCTCGCTGCAGCTTGCCCTGAAATAGCTGGCCCCAATGGCTACTCCGTTTGATATTGCCTTCCTTAATTATCAGCACATCCAGCAACTCCACATCGTTGCGGCCCAGCAACTTACGCAGCTGCTTCTCGGCTTTTTTGACGTTGCCCTTGCTAACCAACCAGTGGCTGCTTTCGGGCAGAAATAGGCGGCCCCAGACCACCAACAGCACGGGCACCACCGGGAGCAGATAGAAGAGCCGCCAGGTGCTCAATTCAGGCTTATTGGCCAGGAGCACCGCGGCAATCGCCGTGCCGACAATTGCCCCAAGGGCCTGGAAACTAAAGGCACCGAGCACCAGCCGACCACGCACCGCGGCGGGGATGCTTTCGGAGATCACCAAGTGGGCTGTGGGGTAATCGGCCCCTAGGGCCAAACCCATCACAAACAAGGCAGCCACCAAACTATTGGTGTCGGGGCTACAGGCCGCAGCGATCAGGGCTACCGCCAGCAACACCATTTCGCCAATAAAAACGGGCTTTCTGCCAAAGCGGTCGGCGAGGCCCCCCAGGGCTAGGGCCCCCACCAGGATCCCGGCCAAGGTGGCCGCCGTAACAAATCCCTTATCGGTAGTAGTCATCCCAAATTGATCGGCGATCAACGGCAGGGCGATGCCGCCCATGAACACGATCAACCCCTCAAAAAACTTGCCCGCAGTGGCCAGCGACCACACAAGCCACTGCATACCGGAAAGTGGCGGTCCGGCCAGTTGGGCCCCTCCCTCCCAGCTGGGGATTTCCTCTATGTAGGCCTGAACGCTGCGCTTAGCCATCAACCGCGGCCCCCCGGCGAGTTAGCCCGGTTAGTTAGCCAGACAAGCCTGCTCGCTTGTTGATCCATTCTCACGATGCCGGCGATACCTACCTGGCCGATCACCTAGCGCTGCCTGCGTCACGGCCATCTCCAGGCTTGAAAGTCACCCAATCGATTTGGTCAATTCGCCCCAGGGCCCTGGCAGGTTGGTTCCCCACCGCCGCAGTTACCAGGTCGGGGCGACCCGCCAACACCTCAAGACCCTCGCCAAGGCGCCAGCTTTTTTTGCCCTGGAAAATGGCCCCATAGATCGGGCGCCCCTCCAGGCTCCTTACCTCGACCCAGCTTGGTTGGGCGGCATGCAACACAAGCGAAACCACTTGGGGCCTGCTGGCAATGGTTGCCTCGCTCGAGCTGGGCGTCCGGCCGCGACCAAGAAGCACGGTGCCTCCCCAACCCAGGCCAGCGCCAATGCCGATAAGCAGCACCCAGCTCGCCAGGGTTGAGGACGCCAGGGTTGAGCGGCGACGGCTGCCTGGTTGGCTAAGGCTGACTAGTCGGCGTGGCCGCGGTAAGGAGGGCCCACCAGCTTCCCGATCCCGTTCCCAACTGGCACCTATGCGCCCCTTACCGGACTGCCTGAGCAGATCATCCATCCACTCAGGCATCAGTACAAACAGCACGGCAAACAGGCCGTAGAGCCTCACAAAAGCCATCGGCACCGGATGGTGATGATCCCGAGGGCTAGTCGGCTCGGGCTTGCCTACTTCTGGCTCCATCGGGTGCAGGGCCTCGGCTTTGCCGAATTCTCCTGGCCTTTGGATGGGCCGCGGGCTTTCCGCGACCATCCTTCACCAACCTTTCCCCTGACTGACTGGCTACAGCCAGTCATCGCAAAACAAATAAGCCCATGGGTCGCCTGAGATTCGAACTCAGGACCAATCGGTTAAAAGCCGAGTGCTCTACCGCTGAGCTAGCGACCCGCGCCTTTTAGGCACCAAAGGAAGGTATCACCCAGGGGGGGTGTCCTCCAAGGGGCCAATGCGGGTTAGCTGAAATGGGGAAAGAATGGAGCCAGTAGGACTCTTTGTAGATGGCTGCTTTCCCCTGGCCAGATCCCCAGATAGATAGCGCTGCCTGGGTGGCCGCCACGGCGGTTGTGGTTGGTGATGTGCGCCTGGCGGCCGGGGCCAGCCTCTGGCCCACCGCAGTGGCCCGCGGCGATGTCTGCCCGATCACCGTGGGCGAAGGCTCAAACGTGCAAGACGGCGCAGTGCTGCATGGGGATCCAGACCAACCGGTGCTGATCGGCGCGGATGTGACCATCGGCCATCGGGCCGTAATCCATGGCGCAACCCTCGAGGACGGCTGCCTAATTGGCATCGGCGCCATAGTGCTGAACGGCGTCACCGTGGGGGCGGGCGCGCTGGTGGCTGCGGGGTCGGTGGTCACGAAAGATGTGCCGGCCGGCGCCCTGGTGATGGGTGCCCCCGCCCAGGTGAAGAGACAACTCAGCCCAGAAGCGATTGAGGAGCAGCGTCTGCACGCCCGCAAGTATCGCCAGCTGGCGATGGCCCACGCCAGGGCCAGCTGAATCACCAAACACTGCAGGAAATCGGCAGATAAAGCGAAAACAGCAGCCCAGTCATTAGGATCGCACAATCTTGTTTTTGCCTTCCATGGACGCACGGCTGGTGCTGGTTGCAGCTCCGATCCTTCTTGCCGCCAGCTGGGCCGTGTTCCACATCGGCCGGGCAGCCGTAGGCCAACTGCAGCTGTTGCTTAAGCGCGCCCGCGCCTGAGCCTGAAACCATTGGCCTGGAAAGGATCTAAGCGGGCCCTCCTGCGCCGTTGCCTGCCTACCTTCCTTCGCCCTGAGCCGCCGGAGCTCCTGGTGATAGGCGCCGGCCTGGCAGGCACTGAGGCCGCCTGGCAAATTGCCCAGGCCGGCCTGAGGGTGCGGCTGGTGGAGATGCGTCCGGTGCGGCGATCCCCGGCCCACCACAGCGAAAATTTTGCTGAACTTGTTTGTAGCAACAGCTTTGGGGCCCTCTCCAGTGACCGGGCAGCCGGTTTGCTGCAGGAGGAACTGCGCCGACTTGGCTCCCTGGTAATCGGCACCGCCGACGAACATTCCGTGCCGGCCGGTGGGGCCCTGGCGGTGGATAGGGGTCGCTACAGCGCAGCCCTCACCGCAGCCCTTGAACACCATCCCCTGGTGAGCATCGAACGCCGGGAACAGCTGGGCCTACCGCCTGCCCACCAGATCACCGTGCTCGCCACCGGCCCCCTCACCTCGGAGCCCCTGGCCGAGGATTTAAAGGCCTTCACCGGCCGCGGCGAGTGCCACTTTTTCGATGCCGCCAGCCCCATCGTGGAAGGCGAGAGCATCGACCTGGATCGGGCCTTTCGGGCCAGTCGCTACGACAAGGGAGATGCCGACTACATCAACTGCCCGATGGATAAGGAGCAGTTCCTGGCCTTTCGCGCGGAATTGCTGAATGCCGAGCAGGCCGAACTAAAGGATTTTGAGAAGGGCAACGCCTGCTTTTTTGAGGGCTGCCTTCCCATCGAAGAACTGGCCCGCCGGGGTGAGGACACGATGCGCTACGGGCCCCTCAAACCAATTGGTCTCTGGGATCCCCGCTGGGGGGATGTGAACGACCGGGATGTGCGGCGCGCCAAGCGGGCCTATGCGGTGGTGCAGCTGCGCCAGGAGGACAAGGACGGCCAGCTCTGGAACCTGGTGGGTTTCCAGACCAACCTCAAATGGGGTGAACAGAAACGGGTGCTGCGGCTGATCCCGGGCCTGGAAAAGGCCGAATTTGTGCGCTTCGGCGTGATGCACCGCAACACCTTTCTGGAATCCCCCCAACTGCTGGATGCCACCCTGCAATTTCGCCGTCGCAAAAGGCTGTTTGCCGCAGGCCAGATCACCGGCACCGAGGGCTATGCCGCCGCCGTAGCCGGGGGCTGGCTGGCGGGCACCAATGCCGCCCGCCTGGCCCTGGGCCAAAGCCCGATCGAGCTGCCCGCCACCACGATGATCGGCGCCCTTACCCACTTCATCTGCGAGGCCCCCGGCGCCGGCAAGGCCAAGCGGGGCGGCTTCCAGCCAATGCCGCCTAATTTCGGCCTGATGCCTGCTTTGGCGGAGCGGATTCGCGATAAACGGCGCCGCTATGGGGCCTACCGCGACCGGTCCCTGGCCGACCTAGAGCCCTTCCTCCAGAAGGCCTAAACGGGCACCTAGGGTCAGCCCAGCAGGTCCAGATGGTTCCTTGAGCACCGCCAAAAATCTCACCCCCAGCCAAGAATGGGATGTAATCGTGATTGGTGCGGGCGTCGGCGGCCTGGTGACCGCCTCCCAGCTGGCCGCCAAGGGGGCAAAGACATTGGTGCTGGAGCGCTACCTGATCCCCGGGGGCAGTGGCGGCAGTTTTAAGCGCGAGGGCTACACCTTTGATGTGGGCGCCTCGATGATTTTTGGCTTTGGCGAAAAGGGCCACACCAACCTGCTCACCCGGGCCCTGGCGGATGTGGGCCAACACTGCGAAACCATCCCCGATCCGGCCCAGCTCGAATACCACCTGCCCGGTGGCCTGAATGTGGCGGTCGACCGCGACTACCAGAGCTTTGTGGCCAGGCTGTCAGCCCTATTCCCCCACGAGGCCTCGGGCATTCGCGCCTTCTACGACACCTGCTGGCAGGTGTTCAACTGTCTCGATGCGATGCCCCTGCTATCGCTGGAGGATCCGGCCTATCTGGCCAAGGTGTTCTTCCAGGCACCCCTGGCCTGCCTGGGGTTAGCCCGCTGGTTACCGGTGAATGTGGGCGATGTGGCCCGCAGGCACATCAAGGATGAACAGCTCCTGAAGTTCATCGACATGGAGTGCTTCTGCTGGTCGGTGATGCCGGCCGATCTGACGCCAATGATCAATGCGGGGATGGTGTTCTCCGATCGCCATGCCGGTGGCATCAACTACCCCAAGGGGGGGGTCGGGGTAATTGCCGAGAAGCTGGTGGCGGGCCTGGAGAGCCATGGCGGCTCGATTCGCTACAGGGCAAGGGTCACCAAGGTGTTGATCGAAAACGGTGAAGCCGTGGGGGTGCAGTTGGCCGATGGCGAAGAGATTCGCGCCCGCCGCGTGGTGAGCAATGCCACCCGCTGGGACACGTTTGAAACCGAGCAGGAAAGCGCCGACGTGCAGCGCCCCAGAACCTCCGCCCTCGTGGATGCGGCGCACACCCCCAGAGCCGAAACCACCTGGCGCAGGCGCTACAGGCCCTCACCCTCCTTCCTATCGCTACACCTGGGCGTCGATGCGGCGCTGATTCCCGATGGTTGCCACTGCCACCACCTAATCCTCGAGGACTGGGGCCAGATGGAGGCGGAACAGGGGGTGATCTTCGTGTCGATCCCCACCCTGCTCGATCCCGCCCTGGCACCGGAGGGTCGCCACATCGTGCACACCTTCACCCCCAGCGACAACTGCCACTGGCGCAACCTCAGCCCCTCTGCCTACCGGGCCAAGAAAAATGCCGATGCCGCCCGCCTGGTGCAGCGCCTCGAGGCGATCCTGCCCGGACTGGCCGGCGCCATCCGCCACCAGGAGATCGGCACCCCCCGCACCCACCGCCGCTTCCTGGGCCGCATGGGCGGCACCTATGGCCCGATCCCCGCCCTGCGGTTGCCGGGGCTGCTGCCGATGCCCTTCAACAAAACCGGCCTGGCCAATCTCTACAACGTTGGCGACTCCTGCTTCCCGGGCCAGGGCCTCAATGCCGTGGCCTTTAGCGGTTTTGCCTGCGCCCACCGCATCGGCGCCGACCTGGGCCTAAATCCTTGGAAGCTGCCGCAGTGATCATCTATTCAGACCGTCTAAGACAGCCATAAAGTAGAGATTTTTTAATCAGGAGTGCATCAATCCCCTATAGATTGTCGATACTCCATTCACCACAAAATCGACACCAATTGACAAGGTGAAGAGCCCCATGACCTTGGTGAAGATCGTGAGAACTAAAGGGCCAAGTCGACGCATGATGGTGTTGGAAAAACGGAACACCACCGCGTTGATCAGAACCAAAGCCACAATCGCAGCCAACAAGCTCCAGCCACTGCCATTGCGTTGAGCTGTATCGGCGAACAGCACTACAGCGGAGGCCGTGCCAGCCCCCACTGTCAGGGGAATTCCTATGGGAACCACCGCATTAGACAGGGCGGCAGGGAACGTGTCTTGCTCGGTTATGTCTACCGATTTATGGGCAGCTGGACCGTGGGTGGAGGCACCCATCATTTCCATCCCCACACCGCCGAGCAGCAACCCACCCGCAATCTGAAAGTTGCTGATCGAGATGCCAAAAAAGCTCAGCATGGCCGTGCCAAAAAGCATGAAGGCGGCCAGGAAAAGAAAGCAAGCCAGGCTAGTGATCAGTATCACCTTCAAAATGCGTTGCCTGGGCATCGACTGGGTCTGGGCGAGATAGGCGCCCAGGGATGACACGTTGTTGCCAATGGCTAGCAGGCCAATGAGATAGTGCTGAAAGGTGGCATTATCCATGACTACGAAAAGCTAGGGAATTGAATAATGTTTTTGATCTTAGAAATAGCCCAAATTGGTAAGAACTTAGCCGCCAATCTGGTTCAATAACTACGGCGGGCTGGCATGGGATAGCGCTGCCCTCAGTGATGGAATGATGACTCCACCCCAATGGGCGAGGGCATTGGTCCATCGAGAAGCTGAAACCATTCCACGGCCCGCTCAATGTCTTCCAACAGCTCATCCGACATATCTCGGCTGAAACCGGCGCGGATCACAAAGCGCAGCACGGCGATCGATTCGCAGTCGGCTGGCAGGGTGTAGGCAGGAATCAGCCAGCCGCGCTCGCGAAGTTTGTCGGCCAATTGGAACACGGTCCAATTGTGAATCGCCGGATCGAGGCTGACGGCAAACACGGGCAACTGGCCCAGGGGATGGCTCACCAACTTCAGGGGTGCCAGGGCAGCCAGACCATCGGCCAGATGACAGGCGATCGCCTCGAGGCTGGCCATGCGCCTGGCATAACCCTCCCAGCCCAGGTTTAGAAAATTAAAGTATTGGCCCACAACCTGGGCACCAGGCCGCGAAAAATTCATGCCAATCGTGGGCATTTCACCGCCCAAATAATTGACGTTGAAGCGCAGCTCTTCGGGCAACGCCGAGCCATCACGCCACAGCACCCAACCCACTCCAGGCAAAACTCCGCCGTATTTATGGCCGCTGGAGTTAATCGATTGCACCCTCGGTAGCTGGAAATCCCATCGCAGTTCGGGGGAATTAAAGGGCGCCACAAACCCCCCAGAGGCGGCATCAATGTGCATGGGAATGTCGAGCCACCGACTGGCCTGGAGATCGTCGAGGGCCCGGTGGATCGCCTCGATCGGTTCATAGCTGCCATCAAAGGTGCTGCCGAGAATGCCCACCACGCCAATGGTGTTCTCGTCGCAGGCAGCCACCGCCTCAGCGGCCCCCAGCTGCAGTCGCTGGGGCGTAATTGGCACCTCCCGCGCTTCCACATCGAAATAGGTGCAGAACTTGTGCCAACAGACCTGGGTATTGCTACCCATCACTAAGTTCGGTCGCTCGGTGCTGAGGCCGGCGGCCTGGCGGCGCTGACGCCAGCGCCACTTGAGCACCAGGCCACCAAGCATGCAGCCCTCACTCGAGCCGGTGGTGGAGGTACCTACTGAGTCCGCCGGATTGGGGGCATGCCAAAGATCCGCAAGGATGCGCAGACAACGCTCCTCCAGCTCGGCGGTTTCCGGATATTCGTCCTTGTCGATGATGTTTTTATCGGCGCACTCTTCCATCAGCTGCCGCGCCTGGGGTTCCATCCAGGTACCCACAAAGGTCGCCAGATTCAGCCGGGCATTGCCATCAAGCATCAGGTAGTCGTGGATCACCTCGTAGGCCATGTCGGGGCCCAGACCCTTGCTCCCCAGCCGGTCACGGGGGATTTCAGCAGGGAGCTGGTCGGCCGTCAGGCGGGTGCTGAGGCCGGCGTTTAGCCCCAGAACATCAGAGCGGCGACGCGGGGGCATGGACTGAAGACGAATCCACCATTCAAGGCCAGATCCCTCAACCTGTCTGTGTTGGCATTAACCCAGGTCTTAAACGACACTGGGACCCCGTGGCTCCAGCCGTGACGATCTCTTCAGATGGGCGGCCCCTAGGGCCCTACCGACTGCACACCCTTATCCATCAGGAGCCCCCGGGCCCAGGCGAGGGCCTGCGCCTGGGTATCTGGCAGGGGGAGGGCACGGCGGGCACCGCCCAGGCGGTGGAAGAAAACTTGGTGCGGCTTGAGCAGGTGGCAGCCATTGCGGCCAAACACGGGGTACAGCTGCTGGCCTTTCCGGAGTTGTATCTCAGTGGCTACATAGTTACGCCGGAAATTGCCCGGGCCCTGGCCGAACCAAGCGATGGCCCAAGCCTGCAGCGGGTGGCGGCGGCGGCCCGGCGCCATGGCCTGGCGATGGCAGTTCCCTATCCGGAGCGGGCCCAGGTGGCAGGCGAGGAGCGCTTCTACGACGCCATAGCCCTGTTTGATTCAGCGGGCAACCTGCTGCGCAGTTACCGCAAGACCCATCTCTGGGGGCCCGATGAAAAGCTCTGCTGGAGCTCCGGTTACCTCCATGCCGAGGAGGGCCCAGCCTTCACGGTGCAGCGGGTGAATGACTTCCCCCTGGGCCTACTCAATTGCTACGAGGCCGAATTCCCCGAGCTGAGCCGCAGCCTGGCGATGGAGGGGGCCAAGTTGGTGCTAATTCCCACCGCCGCCGACAGCTTTGCAACCCTCTGCAATGGCGAACACACAGACCGCTCCTACCCGGATGTGTCCAGGAATCTGATCCCGGCCAACGCCTTCCACAACAACTGCTTCGTGGCCTACGCCAACCGCTGCGGCGAGGAGAGCGTTAACGGGAAAGTGATGGCGGGCTACCTCGGCAACAGCGTGGTAGCTGGCCCCCACGGCGATGCGCTGGTGGCGGCCAGGCCTGAAGCCACCCTGCTGATCGCCGATTGTTGTCCCGGCGATTACGGCCCCACTCACCCGACGGGCACTAGCTACCTGGCCGACCGCCGCCCCGATCTCTACTGAGCCTTGCGATGGGGGGGGCGCGCCGTTCGGCTTTCCGAGCCTGGACCAGCCACGCCCTTAGTGCAGCTTCCATAGGGTTAATTCAGATTTCTCTGGGCCAGCGGATGGGAGATTCCCAAACCCCAAATTCAGCCGATCTGGCCCGCTACCTGGAGCAGCGGGGCGAATTGGGCAAGCCCTGGATGCTGCAGCTGCTGCGGCTCACCAAAATCAAGGAGGCCAAGGACACGATGGAACCTGGTCAATACATGGCCCTGCTCCAGGAGGCCCACGCCGACCTAATGCGTCTGGGGGAGTTCTGGAGGGGGCGGGAGGCGGAGCTGTTCGGGGGTAAATACCAGCCGACCGCCCTGATTGAACCGCTGCCCGGCTCCCCCGAAGACCGATGACCCAGGCCATCGGCCCAAGCCGCTATTCGATGGCGGCGGTGATTCGCTTCACCCTCCTGGGCCTCTACCTGGCCCTGGTGGCTCCCCTGCCCCTATTGGCCCCAGCCCCCTGGCGCCTGGCCTTGGTTGGCGCCCTGGTGCTGGGCCTGGCCCTGGTTGTGGCCGCCACCAGCGAGGAGGTGGCGATAGACGCAGAGGGGATTGCCGTGGGCTACCCAAGCTGGTGCAACTGGCTGATTCGGCGCAGCTGGAGCCAAAGCTGGAGCGCCATTACCGGGCTTACGGCCGTGGCCACCAGCCAGGGGGGGCGCGTCTTTTATCTGCGCTGCCTGGATGGATCGGCCTACCTGCTGCCCCAACGCATTGCCAGGTTTGACGAATTCCTAGAGCTGTTCAGCCAGGCCTCGGGCCTGGACAGCAGCGGCATTGGCCGCATCAGCCCACCTTGGACATACCAGCTCCTGGCCTTGCTCAGTGGCTCGATGTTGGTGGGGGAGGCGACCCTGGCCCTAGCCTTTAAAACAGGGAATTGAGCGGCTGCCGCTGGTTACCGCTGGGCCCATCCTCCACACCTGCCGGATCCGCACCGCCCTCGGGCAGGGTTTCGAGGCTAAAGCGATAACCCTGCTGGCGCATCGTTTCGATGCCACCGCCCTCGCCCAGACCAGCCTGCTCCAGCTTGCGGCGCAGGGTAAGCACCTGGGTGTCCACCGAGCGGGGCCCCCCACTAAATGGGGGCCAGGCCATTGTCAGCAGCTCCTGGCGGCTACGCACCACCCCGGGCGGCATCAACAGGGCACAGAGCAGGGCAAATTCCCGGGGGCTGAGCTCGACCGGTTGGTCCCTGAGGGTTACCTGGCGCAGCAACAGGTGCACCTCCAAGGGGCCCACGCATACCCGTTCCTGCAGGCCAGAGCCTTTACGGCGCAGCAGGCTCCTGGAGCGGGCTGCCAATTCCTCAAGGCCGAAGGGCTTGCGCAATACCTCATCCGCCCCCGCATCCAGCAGGCTGACAATCGGTTCAGATCCCGTGCGGGCCGTCAGCACCATCACCTGACAGCGCAGCTGGGCAGCCAGCCGCAGGGCGCCGCTTTCCTCCAGCAATTCGGCGCTGATCAAGAGATCAGGCGATTGGTCACGGCACACATCGAGCGCTTCTTGGGCCGTGGCAACGGCTGCCGCTAAGTGGCCGTCCTGCCGCAATCTTTGGGCGAGCACGGTGCGCAAGGTGCCATGGGGATCTACTACCAAAACCCGCAGGGGCTGGCTGGCCGTAGGAGGTTGTTGCGGCGCTGGTGAGAGCATCAGTCGAACTTAGCTGTTCTGGTAGGTAGAAACGCGTAGTCGGCGATTCCTTTACAGCTGGCCCAAGGCCCCAAAAGCCAAATCCCTTAGCAAGCTCGCAGGGGCTGGCGCCAAGGTTCAGAATGGGGGCAGGGGTACTTAGCCCATGAACGCGCTCCTAGAACCAGAAGCCATCCGCCATTTTCAGTCGCTTTGCGATGCCTGCCAGGAAATGGCGCTTCGCTACCAAAGCCCTGCCGAAATGAGGCTCTATGCCGACGGCTACCTGCACGCCCTCCGGCGCACCTCAATCCTCGATCCCCTCCAGCAGCGCAGGCTTGAGGAAATCATGGACCGTTGGATCCGTGACCCTTCCAGCTTTGTGGGGCCCAATGGTGACCCCAGCACCCTCTACGAACTGGGGCGCTAACTGCTCTACTAGCTAACTTGCTAGGGCCACTTCCATTTTTTCGCGCAGCTCGCCGGAGTTGTACATCTCGATCAGGATGTCTGATCCGCCGATGAATTCCCCTTTGACATAAACCTGGGGGATGGTGGGCCACTCGGAATACTCCTTGATGCCCTGGCGAATTTCGCCATCAGAAAGCACGTCGAAAGTTTCAAAGGCCACCCCAAGGGAGTGCAGGATCTGCACCACATTGTTGGAGAAGCCGCACTGGGGCATCAATTTATTGCCCTTCATGAATACGAAAACCGGGCTACTTGCCACGAGTTCGTCGATGCGTTGCTTGGTGGTTGCGTCCATGACTCAAGAAGGAACGGAAGTTTGCAGGGCTAGGGCATGGATCGCCTCACTGGCCAACTCCTGGCGCAGGGCGCCATAGACGAGTTGGTGTTGCTTGATCCGGTTCAAACCAGTGAAGGCAACAGAGGTCACCTTTACCTGGAGATGGTCACCACCGCCGGTGAGGTCTTCTACCTCCACCTGGGCGTCGGGTAGGGAGAGGGCGATCGCCGCCTTGATCGCGTCGGGTTGAACCATGGACTATTTACCTGCGGCTGGCACCGCATCTAGCACCTGGCCAGCGGTGTAAGGGGTGGAGGCAAAACCAAGCTCCACCAGGCTCTGATAGGCCTTGCGGCCCTCTGGGCTGGCCGGGGTCATCACCTTGACCACCTCAACCAACAGGGGCACGGCCACTTCGGACTGGTTCTGGCGGCGGAAAACCGCCGCCAGGCGCAGGTTTGCCTGGGCGAGGGTTTCGAGGGCTTCGCGACCCTTTTGGTCCATTTCCCGGGGAATTCGGGCATCCAGGCCCCGGAAGGAACCGCTCAAATCGCGGTAAAAACCCAGCAGCTTGCGGGTGTAATCCCGGGCCAGGTCGTATTGCCTGCGGGCTTCTGTCAGGTTGCCGCTGGCCGCAGCCTGGTCGCCCTTGTTCAATACCCCTTGCACCCCCGCAATGGTGAGGGCGTTGTCCACCGGTTGGGGCTGTTGGGCCCGGGCCGCCTGCAGCCCCATCGCGGGGATTACGGCTGGAGTCAAGAGGGCCGCCAGGCTCAAGGCAGCACCGCAAAAGACTCGGGTGGTCCTAAGCACGAAAAATCAAACAAGTTTGCCCAACTCTACGGGCCCCGGCCAAATCGCCAAACCAGGGATCAGGCAGCGAAATCAATGGCCCCGCGGGCCTGGTGCTCCTGCTCCCCCATCGCCGCGGCCAATTGGCCAGTTAGGGCCTGGGCAGCCTCCCGCCCTTGGCCCCTGATCCAAAGGGGTTGACCCAGGGCCACGGCGGTGCGATCGCGGAAGCGGGGGCGGTGGTGGGAATAGGCGATGCCTACGGGCAGCACCGGCACATCCACGCCCTGGCTGGCGGCAAGCATCGCCAGGCGGGCCAGGCCCTGGTGGAGACGAATCGGGCCGTCGTCGCTGCGGATCCCCCCTTCCGGAAAAACCACCAACTGGTTGCCGCTCTTCAACAGATCAACGGCGTAGCGCAGGCTGGCCAACGAAGGCCGGCCCTGGTTCACCGGAAAGCAGCCCAGGCGCTGCAGGAACCATCCCTGCAGGCCCCGCATCTCATTAACGGTGACCATGAAATGGCTATCGCGCCCGCTGAAACGGCGACCCACCGCCTGGGGCATCAACAGGGCATCCCAGCGGGAGCGGTGGGTGGGTGCCAGCAGCACGGGGCCCCGGGTCGGCAGGTGTTGCCTACCGAGAATTTGGATGTCCTGGAAATAAAAGGGCAGGGCCAGGTCCTGGGTAAACACCGTGGCCAATGGAGCCAACCATGGGTTGATGCCATTGCAGAGCTGGCTTTCGCGTTTGAGTGCCGATTGGGCTCCCGTCGCCACCACCAGATTGCTTGCAAGTATTGGGGCCAACGCTAGGGGTGCTGCCGGTAGTTCCCCCAAGACTGCGGGCAGTTGGGCTTGCGGCCCCTGCCCTGCCCTGCCGGGGCTTTTGAATGGGAGCAACCTTTAGTTGCCCATGGCCAGCCTCGGCGTAAACATTGACCACATCGCCAACGTGCGTCAGGCCCGCCGCGGCATGGAGCCCGATCCGGTCAGCTACGCCCTGCTGGCGGAGTTGGGCGGAGCCGATGGCATCACCGTGCATCTACGGGAAGACCGGCGCCACATCCAGGACCGCGATGTGAAGCTGCTGCGCTCGCTGGTCAGGACCAGGCTCAATCTTGAAATGGCAGCGACTGAGGAGATGGCGGCGATCGCCCTCGAGATCAGGCCAGACATGGTCACCCTGGTGCCGGAGAAGCGGCAGGAGGTGACCACCGAAGGCGGCCTCGATGTGGCCGGCCAAAGGGATGCCCTCCAATCGCTGGTGGAACGACTCCAGGCCGCCCAGATTGGGGTGAGCATGTTTGTGGATGCAGATCCCCTCCAGCTGGAGGCCTGCCGGGCCATGGGAGCCCGCTGGGTTGAACTGCACACTGGCTCCTACGCCGAGGCCAGCTGGGCCCAGCAGCCGCGGGAGCTAGCCAGGCTCTGCGAGGCCAGCTTCATGGCCCGCAGCCTGGGCCTGAGGGTCAACGCCGGCCATGGCCTCACCTACCAAAACGTGGAGCCGATTGCCGCCATCGAGGGAATCGAAGAGCTAAATATCGGCCACACGATCGTGGCCCGCGCCCTGGCCGTTGGCCTGGAGCAGGCGGTGCGCCAAATGAAGGCCTTGGTCCAGAATCCGCGCACCGAACCCCTGTTTGGCAGCGCTACGCCATGAGCACTTACTACTTCGTTGCCGCCAGCGAGATTTTCCTCACCGAGGAAGAACCGCTCGAAGAGGTGTTGCGCGAACGGGTTCGCAACTATTCAGAACAGAACAAGCAAATTGATTTCTGGCTGGTTAGGCGGCCCGCCTTCCTCGACGCCCCAGAGCTTGAGCCGATCGCCAGCGCCGTGCCCAGACCCTCTGCGGCCGTGATCTCCAGCGACCAGAAATTCATCACTTTTTTAAAGCTGCGGCTGGAATTCGTGGCCTATGGCCAGTTCGAAGCCCCCAGCGCCAGCATCCCCAACGCCCTGGCCGGGGCCTCAGAACAGCCCTAAAAATTTCTTGCCGGTTTTGGGCCTGTCCTGCTGGTAAAGCGGTTTGTCATCACCGATGGTGAACACTGCCTCCTTGTTTTTCCACCAGACCCAATCGCGAATCGGGGGTGTGGCGGCCAACTGCTCCCGGGTCAGACCCAGGCCCAATTTTGCCGAAGCCTGCAGCAACACGTCGAGCATTTGCTCGCCGTTGGAGCAGTTGGCCAGGGCCTCATTGGTGCGCTTCGCCCCATTGAGGGCACCCACCAGGGCCCGGACCCTCTGGCCCACGGAGAGGGATTTCGGATCTACTGACGGGGCAGGGGAATCGATGGCTCGCAGGCAACTTGGGGGCGACCGTACCAGCGATTCCTGACCCGGGGGGCTGACAAGGCATCGGTTGGGGGGCCAGACTGCTTGCAACGCGAAGGACTGATGACGTCCCCAAACCGTTCCTGCCGCCATTGGGTGATCGGGGACGTCCACGGCTGCGCAGAACCCCTGGCGGAGTTGGTCCGCCTACTGCCAAGCCAAGACCGGCTGGTGCTCTGCGGTGATGTGATCAACCGTGGCCCGGAAATCCAGCGCACCATGGAACTGGCCTGGTCGCTGGTGGAGAGCGGTAGGGCCATCTGGTTGAAGGGCAACCATGAGGCCGACCTGGTCAGGGCCCTGGGCAGCAACGCCCCATGGCAGGCCCACCAGGCCCTGGCCGGCTCCGACACCTACCGCCAGCTGGGGGATACCTACAGCCGATTGTGGGGAGAGCGGCTGGCAAATCTGCCCGTGACCTACGGCCAGGAGGGCTGGGTGGCAACCCACGCCGGCTTCGACCCCCAAACCTGGTTGCCTGACCTAAACGTGCGCATGCCGTTTTGGCAGGCCTATGACGGCCGCTTTGGCGAAGTAATCATTGGCCACACCCCCGGGCCCCATGTGCGGCGGCTGGGCGATGAGGGGCCAACCCAGATCGTGATGGTGGACACGGGTGCCTGCTACGGCGGCGAACTGACGGCCTATTGCCCCGAGACCAGGGCGATTCGCCAGGTGTCAGCGCGGCCAGCCACCAGCCTCCGCTGCCTGGTCTAGCGACCCAAAACCTTGCTCACTGTTTTTCGGGGAAACAGGGCTGAGTGGCTTGCTGAGGTCCTCGCCGCCCAGCTGAAACTCAATCCACCTGATCCCTTTGAGCAGGTGCAGGTGATGGTAAATACCTGGCCCACCAGCCGCTGGCTGGGGGAGCAACTGGCCGTGGGCCTGGGCGGCATTGCCGCCAACATTCGCTTCCCATTTCCCGGCAGCCAACTGCGCCAACTGGTGGATGGGGTGCTGGCGGCGGCGGCTCCGGAAATCGCAGCGGAAGGAGCGGGCGCGGTGGATCCCTGGCGGGCCAACCGGCTGGTGTGGCCCGTGCTCGAAATTTTGCCGGAGTTGCTGGCTGATCCCAGGGGCAGGCCCCTGCAACTCTGGTGGCAGCAGCATGAGGGGCCCAGCCTGGGCCTGGCCCGCTGGCAGCTGGGGCGCGCCATCGCCGACGCCATCGACGATTACACCCTCTACAGACCCGCCATGGTGGCGGCCTGGGGGCAGGGCAAGTGGGTCGATGGCCGGGGCGAAGCCCTGGCCGAGAACCAGCAATGGCAGCCCCTGCTGCTCGAACGACTAAGGGAACGGCTGGGGGAGCTCCCCTTTGGCCTCAAGGTGCACAAAGCCATTGAGCTGCTGGGCAAAGCCACACCACCGGCCGGGCTACTCCCCAAGCAGCTGCGCCTGTTTGGCCTCAGCAGCCTGGCGCCGATCCAGGTGGAGTTGCTCCAGGCCCTGGGCGGCCACATCCCGGTGGACCTCTACCTACTAACCCCCTGCCCGGACCTCTGGCAGCGCTGCGGCCAACGCCGCGAGCGACTCAGTTCTGCGGTGGCCCTGCGCGACCCCTTCGACAGCAGTTGGTTGCTGGAGGCCCCGGGGCTCGAGGCCCGCTTTGGCCGGCTGGGGGGGGAATTTCAACAACTGCTGGAGGGCACCGGTGAAAGCCAACTGGGCCAATGGCAGGAAAAGGACCTGTTCTGTGACCCTGCGGCGGGACATGGCGGAGTTGGGCCCGCCCCCCTACTGGCCCAACTCCAAAAACACCTGGCCAGGCCGGCCGAATCGCCATCCCTGGAGCGGGCAACCGGCGACAGTTCCCTGGAATTCCATCCCTGCCCAGGGCGGCTGCGCCAGGTGCAAATCGTGCGGGATCGAATCCTGCAACTTCTGGCCAATGACACCAGCCTCCAGCCCCGGGACATCCTGGTGATGACCCCCCAGGTGGACCTATTTGCCCCCCTGGTGGCGTCGGTATTTGGCGACTCGGAAGCCACGGGAGTCCATCTGCCCTGGCGCCTGACCGACCGCAGTCAGCAGAGCGAAGCGGGCATCAGCCGCACCCTGCTGCTCCTGCTCCAACTGGCCAGCGAAAGGTTCACCGCCTCGGCCCTGGAAAAGCTGCTGGAGAGCAGCGCCCTGCGCAGCCACTTCCAGCTCAGCAGCGAGGAGATTGCCAGCCTGCATTTACTGCTCCAGCGCTCTGGCTTCCGCTGGGGACTCGATGGCCAGGAACGCGGTGGAGACGCCACCGGCAGCCTTAGCTGGGCCATCGACCGGCTGCTGCTGGGCTTGGTTTTGCCCCAAACCCCAGGCCTTGCCCCAGCCGAGACGGCCCCCCTGGCCAGCGGCCACAGCCTGGAGCTGGTGGGCCGCTGGTTGCACCTGTTGACCCGGCTACGCCATTGGCTGGTCGAGCTGCGCCGAATCCGCCCAAGCCAGGCCTGGGCCGGCACCCTCCAGGCCCTGTTGGCGGACCTGTTTGGCGATGGCGGCGAACTGGCCTGGGAGCTGCCCCTGGTGCTGGCTGCCATCGACGACTGGCAGCAGGCCGCCGGCGACTTCTGTCTACCCCTGGATGCGGCGGTGGTGGCGGCGGTTTTGGATGAACGACTGGCGGCCGATTCGGGGCGCTTTGGTCACCGCAGTGGGGCCCTCACGATCAGCGCCCTGGAGCCGATGCGGGCCATCCCCCACCGGGTAATCGTGCTGATGGGCCTCGATGCCGGGGTGTTCCCCAGGCAGCGGCCCCGCTCCGGCTTCCACCTAATGGAGAAGCAACGGCTCCTGGGCGACCCCCAGCCGGCCGACCAGGACCGCTATGTGCTGATGGAGGCCCTGCTTTCCGCCCGCAGCCACCTGCTGATCACCTGGAGCAGCCGCGATGAACGCCGCGGTGAGGCCCTGCCCCCCGCCACCCCGATACGCCAATGGCTGGAGTGGCTCCAGGACCATCTCCCCTGCGGCGGCGCCGAGCTCCTGGTGAACCACGCCGTCAACCCCCTCGATCGGAGCAACTTTCTTGCCCATGGCGAACGGCCCCCCAGCAGTTGTGATCGCCGGCTGCTGGAGGCCCGTCGCTGGCTGGAGGGGGCCGGCCTGCAGAAACCGGAGCCCCTGGCCCAGGGCAGCCATGGCGCCACTGGCCCCAGCAGCCCTTCCAGCTATGGCGATCTACGCGAATGGCTGGTGGCCCCCCAGGCCCAATGGTTGGCCCAACTGGGCCTGAAGCCAAGGGAATGGGGAGATGGCCCCAGTGATCTCGACACACTGCAGCTCGATGAACGGCAACGGGCCCAACTGCTGCGCCTGCACCTGGAGGCCAGCCCCGGCCAGCCAATGGCAGCAGCCACTGACCTCGACCAGGCCTACCTGCTGGCCTATCACCGCGGCGAGGGACTGCTGCCCCCCCGCAGCGGTGGATGCCTGGAGGCCAGCACCCTGGCGAACCGTTGGCATGGGCTGGTCGAAAGCCTGGAAGAACTTGGAGAAGCCCAGCAACAGAGCGTTAGCTGGCAAGGCTGGGAAAGCCCGCTGGCATGGCGCGGCAGCTCCCTGGTGTTGGTCCACACCGCCAAGCTGCGGGCCCGCCATGGCCTCGAGCTCTGGCTCCAACTGCAACTGGCAGTGCTGGCTGGCCTGCCCGTTGACCAGGGCGTGGTGATCGCCAGCGGCGACAGGGGTTTTGGAGTGATGCTGCGCCTGCAGGCACCGGTGCTGGCCGGGGCCGAAGTCGAGCTCGAGCGGTTGGATCAGCTGCGCGGCCAGTGGCGCCAAAGCTGCTGGCCGGTGCCACCCCAAAGCGGCTGGACCTATGTCCAGGCCGAGGCCAGTAAACCCGGCAGTGGGGCGGCCAAGGCCATCGGCTGCTGGGAGGGGGGCATCGGCCAACGGGGCGAACGGCAGGAGGCTGAGCAGGCCCTCTGCTTTGGGGTGAGTACCAGCGGCGCGGCGCTGCTGGAGGGGCCCATGCCAGGGCTGGCCCTGGAGTTGCTTACGCCCCTGATGGCACAGCAAGCAAAACCGCAGCAATGAAGAGTGCCATGGTGAAAAGTGCCGTCAGCCCCTTTGATGCCAATGGCTTTCCGCTCGCTCCCGGGCTGCGGCTGCTGGAGGCCAGTGCTGGCACCGGCAAAACCTTTGCCCTGGCCCACCTGGTGCTGCGCCTGGTCAGCGAGGAGCAATTAGGCCTCGGCGAGCTGCTGGTGGTGACCTTCACCGAGGCGGCCGCGGCTGAACTAAGGGACCGCATTGGCCAGCGGTTGAGCCAGGCCCAGGCCTGCCTGGCCGATCCCAGCAGGGAAATTCCCGATCCCGTGCTGGCCAGCTGGCTGGATCACTGGGGCGAATCCGGGGACAGATCCGGGGGCTTGGCCAGTGGTGACTCAACCGCCCTGCAGGCGAGGTTGCTAATGGCCCTTGAGGAGCTCGATAGCGCCGACATCACCACCATCCACGGCTTCTGCCGGCGCACCCTGCAGCGCCAGGCCTTGGAGGCAGGCCAACCCCCCGACCTCCAACTGGAGGCTGAAAGCGGTCCCCTGGTGCGCCAGGTCGCCCACGACTACTGGCAGCAGCAGGTGCTGGCCCTGCCGGAGCACTTACTGGCGGGGCTGATGACCAGCATCAAGGGGCCCCAGGCCCTGGAACCGCTGCTGGCCCAATTGGATGGCGATCCCGCCCTACAGCTAGATCCCCTCCCCCCCGGCCTGGGCCTGGAGGAGCCCCTCGCCCCCCAGCTAGAGGGCCTCTGGCAAGGCTGGTGGCACGACCTCAACCAGCTTTGGCCCCAACGGGGCGCAGAGCTGGAGGCCAGCCTGCGGGCGGCGGCGGCCCATTGGCGCGAGCTGGGCTGCAAGAGCACGGGCAAGTACAGCCCCAAGCCCACCAAGGACCGGCGGGCCCTGCTGGATAGCTGGCTGCAGGGCAGCGACCTAGACAGCCAACAGCGGGGCGACTACGGGGCGATTCGGGGCCAGGAACTGCTTTCGGAATACTTCCACCCGGGCGCCTTTCTGAAGGTGGCCCGGCCGATCGAGGCCCCAGCAAGCGGAGATCTCTCCCTGCCCCAGCCAGAACTGATGGGGGCCATTGCTGCGGCGATGGAAGGCCCTGCCGAAGCCCTGTTGCTGCACGCCTGCCACTGGGGGCGGGCCGAATTAAAGGCCCGCCGCGAACGCCGAGGCCGGCTGGGCTTTGCCCAATTACTGGAGGGTCTTGACCCCGGCGAGCAGGCGAGCACCCCCCTTTTAAGGGCCGTGGGGGAGCGCTACCGGGCCGCCTTGATCGATGAATTCCAGGACACCGATCCAATCCAATGGCGGATCCTGGCCGGGGCTTTTCAGCCAAGCGAGCACAGCATTGTGCTGGTGGGGGACCCCAAGCAGGCGATCTACCGGTTCAGGGGCGGCGAATTGGCCACCTACCTGCTCGCCCGCGAATGCGCCCGCAAAGAAGGCGGCATCAGCAGCCTGCAAAACAACTTTCGCTCCTCCCAGCCCCTGCTCGAAGGTCTCAACCGCCTAATGGCCCCAGGCCTAAGGCGCTCCGAGCTGGAGGTGCTGGAGGTAAGGGCGATGGCCAACAAGGGCACGATCGAGCTTGCGGCAGGGGAGCAACCGCTGCAACTGCTCTGGCTCGGCGCCGATCGCCCCGCCGGCAGCCCGGCCCCCAGCCGTAGCCAGCTGGACCAGATGCTGCCAAAGCGCATTGCCGCCTTCACCGCCCAGCTGTTGGCGCGGCGGCTCGTAATCAGCAAGGCTCACCAAGGAGACCAGGCCGGGCAGGGCGAAATCCTGGGGGCCAATGGCATTTGCCTGCTGGTAGGCACCCACTCCCAGGCCGAGGCCCTGCGCCAGGCCCTGGAGCTCCAGGGCATTGCCAGCCGCCTGGTGAGCAAGGGGGATGTGCTGGAGAGCGAAGGGGCTGGGGCCCTACAGCGCTTCCTCGATGCCCTGGCCGATCCGGCCAATCCCAACCGGCTGCGGCTGCTCGCCGCCTCAGCGCTGCTGGGTTGGAGTGCGGAGCAATTGGCCCGCACCACGGCCGAGCAATGGGGTGAATTGGCCGCGCGCCTGGGTGCCATGGCCGAGCAACTGCCCCGCCGGGGCCTGCTGGGGGTGCTGGGCAGCTTGCTGGAGGAGCAGGGGCTGGCCAGGCTTTCCCTGGGGGGCCGGTTGCTGGCCGACCTGCAGCAAAGCGCCGAGCTGGTGCAGGAATGTCTGCACACCGAAAGACTTGGCCCCGCTGCCGCTGCCGACTGGCTGCGCCGGCGCCGGCTCGATCCCGACCGGGATGTGCCTGAGGCCCACCAGCCCCATAGCGATGCGGTGGATGCGGCCGTTTCCGTGGTGACCGTCCACCGCAGCAAGGGGTTGGAGTATCCAGTTGTGATCTGCCCCTACCTCTGGCAGGCCCCATCAAGCCAGGCGCGGGCTGGCCAAAGGCTGGGGGTCCGCTGGCATCCCCCCGATGCGGCCCTAGGGGCGCCGGTGCTGGATCTCCATCTCAATGGCCACTGGGGCAGGGGCTACCAGGCCCGCAGCCAGCAGCTGGAAGCCGAACTAGCTGAACGGGAACGCCTCGCCTATGTGGCCGCCACCCGCGCCCAACAGCTGCTGGTTTTGGCCTGGGGGCCAGCCCATGGCCAAGGGGGCAATCCCCTTTCCCCCTGGCTATTTAGCCAGGAGCAGGGCGATTGCGACTACACCAGCCGCAGCGATGCCGACTGGCTTGAGCTCTTGAAATTGGAAATGGAGTCGCGGCGAGTTCCAATCGAGTTGCTTACTGGCCCAGCTGCTGGTGCTGCCGCCAGTGCAGCCAGATCCGCAGAACCAGCCGCCGCCCCTACAGAACTGGGCCGGGGCCCGGTGCCGGAGCGCAATTTTGATAGTCGTTGGGGCCGCAGCAGTTACACAAGCTGGACAAAAGGCAGCCATGGCGCCGCACCCCAGGCCCTGGAGGAGGGCCGTGAAACCGACGACCCCAGCCAGGAAGTTGCCCCCCTAGGCGATCAACTAGGTGCCCAAGTAGGTGCCCAAGTAGGTGCCCAAGTAGGTGCCCAAGATTCAACTACCCCCAACTGGAGCGACCAGGGGCCCCTGGCCCAATTCCCCAGAGGTGCCCAGGCCGGCGACTGCCTGCACCGGATCCTCGAGCAAATCGACTACCAGCAGGAGGCGGACCACCCATGCCGTCGTGGGATCTGCGAGCGGGAATTGCAGCGCTCGGGCATCGACATCAACCAGGGCGATGCCGTGTTGCTTGGCCTGCAGCAACTGCTCGACACCCCCCTCGGCGGCCCCCTGGGCCCTTTCAAACTCAACCAGTTGGGGCAGGGCCAGCGGCTCAACGAGCTGAATTTCGATCTGCCGATCGCCCTGGTGGAGGCCCAGGCCCTGGCCGCCTGCTTCGCTGGGCATCCAGGTGGCCAATTTGGGGCCAGCTACGCCAGCAGCCTCGCCCAGCTCTCGGTTGCCAGCGAAGGATTTCTGACCGGCTCGATGGATTTGATCTTCCGTGCGGCCGATCGCCAGGGCCAGCCGCGCTGGTGGGTGGCCGACTGGAAAAGCAACTGGCTAGGCGAAAGGGATGCCAACGGCAAACCGCTGGCCTGCGGCCCTCTCCACTACACAACAGCTGCCATGGCAGGGCTGATGGAGGCAAACCACTACCCCCTCCAGGCCCACCTCTACCTGGTGGCCCTCCATCGCTACCTGCGCTGGCGATTGAGCGATTACGAGCCGGAACGGGATTTGGGAGGTTCGCTCTACCTCTTTTTGCGGGGAGTACCCGGAGCCAGCCCGCAGGCCCTAGCAATCGCCAACAGCGAGCACTTAACGGTGCCCGGGGTATTCGTAGACATTCCGCCCCTGGAGCGGTTGCTGGCCCTGGACCGCCTGCTCGGTAATTCCAGCGCCCGGGGATTGGCGCCATGAACCGGTTCGAACAGGGCAGCAGCGAACAGGCCAGCTGGGTGGCCCCGCTCGCCAACGCCCTCAGCGAAGCCCTACCCCGACTCCATGGCGGCGGGCCAGACCCCCTGGTGGCTGAGCTGATTGAAGCCCTCACCACCGCCTTGGCAGCTGGGGAGTTGGCGATCCCCCTGCCATCGGCTGCCCACCTTCAGGCCTTGCTGGCCTCGCCCCTGGCCCGGGAGCCCGATGGGCCGCTCGTGGTGGAGGCAGACCAGCTGCTCTGGCGCCGCTGGCAGCAACAGCGTCGATCCGTGCTGGACCAACTGGTTAAACGGGCCCAGACAGCCTTAAGCGTCCAGGGCAAACCCGCAGAGCAAGCTTCCAAACCAGCCAGGGCAAGCACCCCCCAGCAGCCAGATCCCCAGCAGCTAAGGGCGGTGAGGGCAGTGCTCGAACACCAGTTGGTGCTGCTTGAGGGGGGGCCGGGCACGGGCAAAACCAGCACGGTGGTGGCGATGTTGGCTGCCGTCAGGGCCCAACAACCCGAATGCCGGATCCACCTGGCGGCCCCCACCGGCAAGGCCGCCGGTCGGCTCAAGGCGGCTGCAGCTGGGTTTCCCTGCAGCACCCTGCATCGCCTGCTGGAAAGCCATGGTGAGGGCTTCCGGCGCAATCGCCGCAATCCCCTAGCCCTGGATTTGGTGGTGGTGGATGAGGTCTCGATGGTGGACCTGGACCTAATGGCAGCCCTGCTGGAGGCCCTGCCCAGTCCGGCTCGGTTGGTGCTGGTGGGCGACGGGGCCCAACTGGCGCCGGTGGGGGCGGGCTCCGTGCTGCTGGAGCTCGATTCAGGCGCCCATCGCCAGGACCTCGGAGCCGCGGCGATCCGCCTAACCACCACCTACCGCAACAACGGAGCCATCGCCGAGGTGGCCGCCAGCCTGCGGCAGGAGAGCACACCCCCAGCCATTGGCCTGAAAGAAGCCACTGGCCTACCTGATCAAACGGCAGCCCTGCTGGCCTCATTGGATGGCACCGCCAACCTGCGCTGGCAGCGGGCATCAACCAGATCCCTGCCTGCCGAGCTGCTGTTGCGTTTGCGCAGCCACCAAAGGCAGCTGGAAAAGCTGGCCAGTGATCAAAAAACCTCCAACCCTGAAGAGCTGCTGGCCCTGCTGGCCAGCCTGCTGGTGCTCAGTCCGGTGCGGCGTGGCCGCTGGGGTGTGGACGAAATCCACCGCGCCCTATTGGGGGAAGCCCTCTTAGCTGGTGCCCAGCGCTGGCCCCTGGGCACTCCGGTGCTCTGCCAGCAGAACCGCGAGGAGCTCGGCCTGGCCAACGGCGATCTGGGCCTGGTGGCGGAGCACGGGGGCAGGCGCCAATTGCTCTTTGCAAGCCATGGGGATGGCCTGCCAATTTGGGTTCACCCGGCCCAACTGCCTGGCGTCCAGCCCGCCTTCGCCCTAACCGTGCACAAGGCCCAGGGCAGCGAAGCCAGCGAGGTATGGGTTCTACTAAGTGACACGGTGCGTCCTAACCAGCGCCTGCTTTACACAGCCCTTACCAGGGCCAAAGATCACGCAGTGCTGATCACCCCGAGCTAGGGCTATATGGATTCAATTGGCAACCGAATTGAACGGCCCTGGGGCTGGTTTGAAAGCCTGGGGAGTGGCCAAGGGCCAGGCAATGAAGAGGGCTATTTGGTCAAGCGCCTGTTGATACGCAGTGGCGCCCGCATCAGCCTGCAACGCCACCGCCATCGCTGCGAGCACTGGGTGGTGGTAGCTGGCAATGGCAGCTTGCAGGTGGCCGACACCAACCTGGAGGCCAGGGCCGGCACCACGGTTTTCATTCCCGTTGGCGCCATCCATCGGGCCAGTGCCGGCAGCCAGGACCTACTGATCGTGGAAGTGCAGCGCGGCATCGAGCTGCGGGAGGACGACATCGAACGGCTGGCCGATGACTTTGGCCGGATGCCGAGTGATAAGATTTGAATCCACCCTTTTCAAGGGCAGGGCAGTTTTCATAAGACCAGGGTGCAATCCGCAGATTGCAAAACAAGCCCTGATTCTTCTCTTCCATTGGGTATCTGCCGGCCTGCGTTTAAGGAACAACTCGGCCAATTAAGCAGGCCCAATTGAACCCCGTGACCGAAATTTCTAATGGCGGCAGCCTTGGCTGTGCCGTCGACGTTGATGCGCGACTTGATAGCGAGTCGACCTCATCTTTGCCAGCCCCAGCCGTAGGGGCTGCGGCCGGTTTTAGCCGTTTTGGCTTTGGCCCTGAATTGATGAAGGCCCTGGTCGATGTTGGCTATCAGGAGCCTTCACCGATCCAAAAGGCTGCCATTCCCGAGCTGATGCTAGGCCGCGATCTGGTGGGTCAAGCCCAGACAGGCACCGGCAAAACGGCAGCCTTTGCCCTGCCAATGCTGGCGGCCCTCGATCCCGAACAACGCAAACCCCAGGTGCTGGTGCTGGCCCCCACCCGGGAACTGGCCCTACAGGTGGCAGAAGCCTTCAACAGTTATGCCGCCCACCTGCCCCATGTGAGGGTTCTAGCGATCTACGGAGGTGCCGATTTTCGCGACCAAATCCATCAATTGCGCCGCGGCGTACAGGTTGTGGTCGGTACCCCAGGCCGGGTGATGGACCACATGCGGCAGGGCACCCTCGATCTCTCTTCCCTGCGGGCCCTTGTCCTCGACGAGGCAGATGAAATGCTGCGGATGGGCTTCATCGACGACGTCGAGTGGGTGTTGACCCAGCTGCCCGAGAAACGTCAGGTGGTGCTGTTTTCAGCCACCATGCCCAACGAAATTCGGCGCATTTCCCAGAAATACCTCAATTCCCCCGCCGAGGTAACGATCAAGCAGAAGGCGTCAGACGCCAGCCTCATCCGTCAGCGCTATCTGATGGTCCATGCACCGCACAAGCTGGCGGCCCTGGAGCGGGTGCTGGAGTCAGAACGCAGTGAGGGGGTAATTATTTTTGCCCGCACCAAGGCGATCACCATGTCGGTGGCCGAATCCCTGGAGCAACACGGCTACGACGTTGCCGTTCTCAACGGCGACGTGCCCCAGGCCCAACGGGAGCGCACGATCGAGCGGCTTCGCCAGGGCCAACTGGAGGTGCTGGTGGCCACCGATGTGGCAGCTCGGGGCCTGGATGTGGAACGCATCAGCCTGGTGATCAACTACGACATCCCCTTCGATTCGGAGGCCTATGTGCACCGCATCGGCCGCACCGGTCGGGCTGGCCGCACCGGTGACGCGATCCTCTTCCTCACCCCCCGGGAGCGCCGCTTCCTAGGGGGCATGGAGCGGGCCGTAGGCAAGGCCATCGAACCGATGGATGTGCCCAATAACGCCACCATCAACCAAAACAGGCTCGATCGCCTGCGCAGCAAGCTCACGGAAAACCTGCAAACCCCGAGCAGCAGCACCGAAGAGTTGGCCCTCCTCAGCGAGATCCTGCAACGGGTTGGCCAGGAGCAGTCCTGCAGCCCTGAGCAGCTCGCCCTGGCGGCCCTGGAGCTCAGCCTGGCTGGCAAACCCCTGCTGATCCAGGGCGAAGACAACTTCGACCAGGTGCGTCAAAACGGTCCTAGCCGCTCCCGCGATGGCGGCAGGGAATTCGGCCGTGATGGCGGCCGCGAAATGGGCAGGGATGGGGGCCGGGACGGAGGTCGTGATGGGGGCCGGGATGGGGGCAGGAGTCCCCGCGGCGAGCGCCCGATGGGCCCGCCGGAAGATCACATGGAGCGCTTCCGCGTCGAAGTGGGCTGGAGAGACCGCATCAAGCCCGGCAACATTGTTGGCGCGATCGCCAATGAAGCTGGCATAACCGGCCGCTCGATTGGCCGCATTCAGATCTTCGACACCCACAGCACCGTGGACCTGCCCAAGGGCATGCCCGACGATGTCTTCCAGGGCCTGCGTCAACTGAGGGTGATGAACAAAGCCCTGCAGATCACCCGCCTAGCTGAATAGGGCCTGCCTAGGAAATGGGGCAGACCTAGGCGCAGAGCGCAGTCGATGCCGCCGTGATCGCCACGGTGGCATTTAGGCCTACCCCAAGGGTTTCGAGGGCCACGATCAAGCCCACCTGGACCTCGTGGGACTCGGTGGCCACAAGGGTTTGCAAAAGATCAAAGCGATCCTGCTGGGCCAGCTCCCCGTCTTCACACCAGGCCAAGCTCCAGGCCGCCGGCAGGGAAGGGGCGAAAGCCGAGTTTATAGCGACCCCCATGGCTCAAGACTCCAAAAATCAGGATTTGCTGACATTGGGCCCATCCTCGGGCCTGGGGTCCCAACCAAATACTCTCTTCGGATTGGCTTCAAGCTTCTCCACAAAAACCGCCTAGGCCCAGACTGCCAAGCAACGATCCAGCGCCAGCGTGTCAGCGTCCAACCACCAGCAACTGGAGAGGCCAGCCCTACAGCGCCTGCTTACAAGCCTGCGTCCGCACCGACGGCTGGTCTGGCTGGCGACCAGCTGCTCGGTGGTCAACAAGCTGTTGGACCTGGCTCCACCGGTGCTGATTGGCCTGGCCGTGGATGTGGTGGTCAAGCAAAACAACTCCTGGCTGGCGGCCTTTGGAGTCCAGTCGGTGCCAGGTCAGCTGGCGGTGCTGGCCGGGCTCTCGTTTGTGATCTGGAGCGGGGAATCCCTATTCGAATACCTCTACGCCCTGCTCTGGCGCAACCTTGCCCAAACCGTGCAACACGAGCTGCGGCTTGAGGCCTACGACCATTTGCAGCAGCTGGAGATGGCCTTCTTCGAGCGGGGCAGCACGGGCCAACTGCTGGCGATCCTCAACGACGACATCAACCAGCTGGAGCGCTTCTTGGATCAAGGGGCCAATGAAATCCTGCAGCTGGTCACCACCGTGCTGGCCGTGGGTGGGGCCATGGTGGTGCTCTCCCCCACCGTGGCAGGGGTTTCCTTCCTGCCGATTCCCGTAATTCTCTGGGGATCGCTGCGTTTTCAAAACAAGCTCGCACCCCGCTACCGGGAAGTGCGGGAGCGCTCCGGCGACCTGGCCAGCCTTTTGAGCAACAACCTGGGCGGCATGCTCACGATCAAGAGCTATGCGGCAGAGGCCTGGGAACTAAACCGCCTCGGCCAGCAGAGCCAGGCCTATCGACTCAGCAACGGCCGGGCGATTCGCCTCTCTGCGGCATTTGTGCCCCTGATTCGTTTCGCAATCCTGTTTGCCTTTATCGCCATCCTGGTGATCGGTGGCCTCCAGGCCTGGCGAGGGGACATCGCCATCGGCACTTACAGCTTTTTGATTTTCATCACCCAAAGGCTGCTCTGGCCGCTCACCACCCTGGGGCGAACCCTGGATGATTACCAGCGGGCGATGGCCTCGACCACCCGGGTGTTGGACCTGCTCGACAGCCCCATCCGCATACCCAGTGGCCAGGCCACCCTGGCGCCCCATCAGGTGCGGGGCAGCCTGCGCTTTGAGGCGGTCAATTTCGCCTACGACGGCCGCGAAACCCTGCTGCAGAACTTCAATTTAGAAATTCCTGCCGGCAGCACCGTGGGGATTGTGGGCGCCACCGGCTCGGGCAAGAGCACGATCGTGAAGCTGCTGCTCAGGCTTTATGAAATCCAGGCTGGGGCCATCTATCTAGATGAACAACCGATCGAAAATCTGCGCCTCGCCGACCTGCGCCGTTCGATTGGCCTGGTGAGCCAGGAGGTGTTCTTATTTCATGGCAGCGTGGCCGAAAACATTGCCTACGGCAGTTTCGAAGCCCCCAGGGCTGCCATCGAAGCAGCTGCTGAGGCCGCCGAAGCCGCCAGCTTCATTGAAGACCTGCCCGAGGGTTACGACACGGTGGTGGGAGAAAGGGGCCAACGGCTCTCCGGTGGCCAACGCCAACGCATTGCCCTGGCCCGGGCCATCCTCAAGGACCCGCCAGTGCTGGTACTGGATGAAGCCACCGCAGCGGTAGATAACGAAACCGAAGCCGCAATCCAGCGTTCCCTGGAGCGAATTACGGCCACCCGCACCACCCTGGTGATCGCCCACCGCCTCAGCACCGTGCGCCACGCAGATCGAATTGTGGTGATGGAGAACGGCCAAATTGTGGAAAGCGGCAGCCACGAGTCCCTGATTCGCCAGCAGGGGGCCTATGCCAATCTCTGGCGGGTACAGGCGGGCCTACGCCCTGACGAAATGCTGGTGGACTAGGTTTTCAGCAATGAAGAGTAGCCAGGCCAAGCGCCGCCGAAAGCGTGCGAAGCGCGGGCCCGTTTTGTTGGCCATAGCCATAGGCCTGGGCGGTGGCCTGGTGTTGGCGGAACCCCTCTCCAACCTGCTAAACGGCAAGGGGCTCAACAATCCTGGCCTGGTCAATCCCTTTACCGCCTGGACAGGCATTGGCAGCCAGGACATCCTGCTAGTTGGCACAGATGTGGGCGGCGGCAATACGGATGTAATTGCAGCATTGAGGGTGGATGGCGACACCACCAGAATCATCCAAGTACCCCGTGATTCCTATATCGAAGCAGAGGGATATGGGCCCAATAAGATCAATTCTCTCTATAGCCTCGGCGGTGTAGATCTCCTAAAGCGCGAACTTTCCCGCAAGCTCGGCCGGCCAATTAGCCACCACATTTTGGTCAATCTGGCATCGATCAGAAGGATGGCCGATGCCATTGGCGGCATCGATGTGGATGTGCCAAAGCGAATGTATTACGTAGACAACAGCCAGGGTCTATATATCGATCTTCAACCCGGAGTCCAGCGGCTAAAAGGTCGCGAACTGGAGGGTTTCCTGCGCTTCCGCCACGATGAAATGGGCGACATTGGCCGCATCGAACGCCAGCAAATTGCCCTGCGCGCCCTTTTCCAAAAACTGACCCGACCAGAGCAGATTGTGCGGCTGCCAATCCTATTGAGTGCGGCAGGCAAGGACCTTAAAACCGACCTGGGGCCCATGGAACTGGGCGGCCTGATCACCGCCATGGGGACCACCCACCTCGAAACCAAGCGCTTAGGTGGGAGGCCCTTTTACCGAGATGGCCTGAGCTATTGGGATGCGGAATGGCCCAAGCCCAGCAGCTCAGCCGCCGAAACCGATCCCAACGCGGATCGCTACAAATTTCTCTTCTAGGTCCAGCTTTTAGGACTGGGCCCCAACCCAAGCATCTTCAAACGACGCGACCACATTGAGAAGTTGGTGACAGGCCATGGCGCGCCGGCCCCCAGTACTGGATAGCAGCACTGCCATGGCAGCGGGATCATCAAAGACATCTGCTTCCGCCGCCTCTAACCTTTCCTGACTTAAGTGAAGACTGGATTGATCGGCCAAGATCCGCCCCAAGCCCGAGCCGCCAGGCCAATGCTTAGACCAGAGCTCCAACCGCGCAGACACCGCATCAAACAGCTCCGCCTCAGCACCCACCAATTTTTGCAAGGCAGGGCTGGAATGCGGAACGGGCGGGAGCCGCAATAGGGTGCGATAGATCGAGATCATTTCACTGAAAAGTTGCTCCTCCAAATCCCATAGGCGATTAAGTAGTTGGCCAGTGCGATCTTCACCAAGCTCGACCAATGCCTCTGGCCGTTTTGCCTGTAATTGAACAATTTTATTCAGCAGCTGGTTGCGGGTGGCGATTCGTGTATCGGCATTCAGTTCATCGCCCCGCCTAAGCAATTGGGCTCGCTCCCTAAAGGCCGCAGCAAAATCATTGAGGAGCTGCTTGGAAATGGCCCCGTGCTGATCCAAGGCCCTGCTAGGCCAAAATGCCCCCACCACCAAAAGGGCAACCAACACCCCCACCAAGGTGTCGACCAGGCGGTATGGGATCCAGCTGTCAAGGTTGCCGGCATGAATGGTCCATCCCATCGCCACCACCAATCCGGCCACCTTGTAGCCAGATAGCAAGCCCAACGCACCTCCAAAGAGCCGGGTGGAGGCAAGCGCCACGGCCACCCCAACGGGTAATGGCACGGCCTGCGCCAAGGTGGAGTAGCTGATAAATACAATCACCCCTCCCAACAGGGTGCCCTGCATCCGTTGAATCGAGGCGATGCGACTTGCCCCCAGCGTGCCGCCCAGGGCGGCACCCACCGCCATCGGCCCGTAATACGGATAGGGCAGTCCGAATGTTATTAGTAGACCGGCAGATAGGCCCACGGTGAGGGCCAGGCGCAGGTCACTTTTAATTATTAGGGGTTTATGGCCCACGGATTGGGGTTTATGCCCGACAGATTGGGGTTTATGCCCGACAGATTTGCGCAAAGTCACGGGCGGGCCAAGGAGGTTGAGCCCGCCAGCCCCAAGCTATGGATGCTTTTCACCAAGCGCTGTAATTCATCGTCTAGGGAAAGCAACAGCAGGGGAGAAATCCGTAGCTGGTCAGCTAAGCGCACCAAGCTCTGGCGCTGGGGCAAGGGGGAGCACTCCGAACCAGCAGAGGGATGCAAGAGACTGGGAAGATTTTCGATCCAGGGGGTACTTACGTGGGCCATCACTCCCTCGGGCAGCAGCTCCGCCAAGCGCTGCACCTGAATGCTGTGGTGATTTATCCGCTCCCAGAGAATGCTTCTCTGGCGCCAGCGCTGCTTTAGACCCAATCCCAACGGATTGGCGCTTAATTCATCACTTACCAACTTGCCAAGCTGCAGGATCAAGCGGCGGGACTTAACGGGTACTAGTTCAACAATAGCTCCTCCTCCCGAGCCCTTAAGGAGCTGCTGAATAGCTTCAAGACGTCTACCAATCTCGCTACGTAGTTGGGAATCTAGAGCCCTAATTTCAGCCAGTCGGTTAACAGGCCAGATCAAGGCACTAACCAAAATAGACACCACCACCCCAAGCAAGGTGTCAACCGTGCGATTCAATACATAGAACCAATCCAGGCTGTTGTAATCAGCCACTAGAAATAGGAGTGAAACCACAACGATTGCCGTTGCCATCCCCGCACCCCAACCCAGCAATCTCAACAGTGGAACCACGATCAGCATCGTCACGGTGATGCCAATCCAGCCCCCCATCAGGAGGTGAACAAGGAATGCCACCAGGCCCCCGGCGATGGTGCCGCAAACCCGGGCGCGGGATGCCGCCAGCACTCTGGTTTCGGTTTCATCCATGCACATAACCACCGCCAGGAGCGGATACCAGATGAACTCCACCTGGTTGGTGGCCACGGAAATTGCCGCCGCCGCCATGGCCGCAATGCCGTATTTGATCGCAGCCTTTAGGGCCAGGGCCGACAGCACGAAATCGAGCAACGCGATTTGCCAAGGCTATGGCTTTTAGCTGGGATGATCGGGTGGAGCTGGATCCACCATGGCCGTCATCAGCCAACTGCTGCGAGAGCGCCACGCCTACTACCGCACCCTTCTGGCCGTGGAGGTGCTTGCCCTGGTGAGCCTGCGGGCCCTACAGCATGCGCCCCGCCTAGTGGGCCTGGTGTATCTGGTTATTGCCGGGACAAATGTGCTGATGGCCTCACCTCTGTTGCCCCAACACCGCCTCAAGAGAACGGAGAGCGAAAAATCCTCGGCCCCCCTTAGTCGCTATCTGCGTCGAGTTTTCCTCAGGCGCAAGTTGATCTTGGTTGGTTGGCTGGCGGCGCTCGTAATCGAGGTGGTGTGGCAGGCAGCCCTGGTCTGGGACCCTGCCCTGGCCGTCCAGCTCAGTGCCCCCCATCTGGTGATCTGGCTGGTCTTAATGCTCGAGATGCTTTGGGGTCTGGTCAACTCCCTTGCGGCGGAACCACTCTTCAATGGCGACCTATTGATGGGCGCAGCCGCCGGTTATCTGTTGGTGGGCTTCATCGGCGGGGTGGTGCTGAATTCCCTGCTGGTGCTGGAGCCTGCCGCCTTCAACCTGGCGGCCCGCCCGTCCAACCTGCCCGATGGCATTCGCCATGCACCCGCCATTCTTGGGGCCTCCTTCGCCAGCCTCACCACCCTCGGCAGCCCACTGCTCAAAGCAGGCAGCCTCACAAGCCTGACCGGCAGCGTGGCCATCACAATCGTGGGCCAGCTCTACCTGGCCATCATCATTGCCGGGGTACTGGGCAAACCCCGCCAAAAAAAAGCCGCAGCCCGATCTGAACACCCACTGGGCCAAAGGGCATCTGCCCTGCGCAGAATTGGTCCAAACAGGCGTTGAGCTGCATCCCATTGGCGATCCGCTCCCGCGCCCTGGCCATTTTTATGCTTGGGGCACTGCCGGTTCAGGCGTCTATCCCTGCAGGCAATCAACCGGGTTTGCCCAGTCAGGGCTCGGGTTTGCCCAGTCAGGGAAAAGGTACAGAGCTACTCGAGCGCAATTGGCAGAAGCTGGATGCCCAATTACGCAGCCTGGATCAACTGCTGCCCAGTGAGCCAAATCAGCCGGTGGCTGATGTGCTCAGCACCCCGCCGTTGCCCGCCAACCTGATCAAGGCCAACCAACCGGCCACGGGGCCCATCCAGCCAGCCAACTCGGTGGCTAGCCCCCCTTTAGCCCTACCCACAGCCCAACAGCTCAAGCCCGGCAGCATCGCTGGGCTAAGCCTGGAGCATGCCCTGGCCATCGCCTTTGCCAATAGCGCCAGCCTCCAGGCCCAGCGAGAGCAGGTGGCCGCCTCTATGGCCAGCTTCCAGGCCTCGATGGGCAGCTATTGGCCGACGATCAGCGCCTTTGCCAATGGCGGCTATGAGCGCAGCCGCAGCACCACCACCGCCAACCAGCCAAACGACAACCTGGGCTTTGGGCCCAATTTTGATCCCCCAAATGGCCCCTTTTATGTGCCCAATGGCGGCTCCGTGGCAGGCACGTCCGGTGAATGGGGCTTTGAGGGGGGGTTGCAGCTCAACTACGCCCTGCTCGACTTTGCCCGCACCCCCACCGTTAAGGCCGCTAGGGCCAGCCTGGATCAGCAGCGCAACACCTTCGCCAACCAGCTGCGCTCCCTACAGCTGCAGGTGAGTGAGGCCTATTACCAGCTCCAGCAGGACGAGCAACTGGTGCGCGTCTACGACGCCAACCTGCGCAACGACATGCTGATCCTGCGGGACACCTTCGACCTCAAGCAGGCCGGCCTGGTGCCCAGGCTCGATGTGCTGCGCCGCCGCGCCATTCAGGCCTCAGACGAAGAAACCCTGATCCAGGCGCTGGCCGACCGGGCCGTGGCACGGCGCCAGTTGGCCGTGCTGCTCAACCTGCCCCCCTCAATCACCCCTAGCGCCAGCGATCCAATCGTGGTGCAACCCCGCTGGCCGCTGGATCTCGAAGCCAGCCTGTTGGCGGCCTACCGGGGCAATCCCGAATTGGAAGCAATCCTGGCTACCCGCACGGCCCTGGCCCAACAGAGCCAGGCCACAGCTGCTGGCCTACTGCCAAAACTTTCGCTGTTCGCCAGTGGCGGTGGCAACAGCTCCCAGACCAGCCTGGGCGACTTCACCATTGGTGGCGGTGGCTGTTGCGGCTCCACCGCCCTGCCCCTCTCCACCACCACTGGCTGGGATTGGTCCGTGGGGCTCAGCCTCACCTGGCTGCTGTTTGACGCGGGCAACACCGCGGGGCAGGCCAGGGCCTTTGCGCGAAGGGAGGCGGCCACGGCGCAGCAATATGCGGCCAGCCGCAACGACATCCGCCTGCGCATTGAGCAGGCATTTTTCAACCATGAAGCCAGCCTGGCCAAGTTGAGCTCCGCCCGCCGCGGGGTGGCCGCAGCCCTCGAGGCCTTCCGGGATGTGCGCCTGCGCTACCTGACCGGCCTCGACAGTGAGCTCAATCTCTCCAATACCCAGGATCGTCTGATCAACAGCCTGGTGCAGCGGCTCAATGCGACGGTGAACGTCAACATCACCTACGCCAAATTGCTGAGGGAACTCCTGCCCATGCCCACGGACCCCAACCTGCCAATCAAGCCGCAGTTGCTGTTGGGTAGCAAGCAGCCCGGCCAACCCTGATCAGGGCAAATCAATGGCCCTTGAGCTACCTCAGATCAGCCCCCTCTGGCGCAGCAGCCTCCGCATCTGGCTGGCCGCCACCCTGGCCATCGGGATCATGCTCTGGTCCGGTCGCGGCAGCTACATGACGCTCGCCCTGGTGATGGCGGTGATGTTCGTCAATGAAGACGACCCCAGCCCCGCTGGCAGCGTTGGCCAGATCATGGCCGGAGCCCTAGTGGGCATTCTCACCGCGATGGTGCTGCACGAAATCTCCACCGATTGGGTGGTGCTCGGCATCTCCCTACTGGTCAGCGGGGTACTGCTGCGAAGCCTGGGGCTAACCAAGGGCCTCAGCGTCGGCTACCTGTGCGCCTGGGCCGTTGAGGTGCTGCACCATGGCAAGCAGTTTTCTTGGCAGACGATCTTCGACCTTGCCCTGGCAGTGGCAGTGGGGATCTTGATGGCGCAGCTGGCCACCTGGGCGCTCTGGCCGCGCCAACCGCTCCAGAAGCTGCCCGGCCTGGAGGCCGGGATCGCCAGCCAGCTCAGCCAACAAATCACAGCCATGCAGCAATGGCTGGACGGCGGCGGCAAAGCACCGCCACCGCTGCGCTCCCAGGAGCTTCTGCCCAGGATTCTGCTGCTACAGCAACTGCGCAACCAACGCCAGACTGGCGCCAACTCCTCCCAAAAAATACGCCTGTTATCCCGTTGGTACCAGGCGGGCAGCATCTTGAGGCAACTGCTGCGCCAGTGGCTACTGCTGGAGCAGTTGCTGCTCCAACTGCCGGCCCCCCTTCAGCAACGGGGTGACAACGCCCTAATTGAGATCACCCTGGCCGATCTGGCTAAGTGCTTGCAGGCTCCGGCAAGCCCTACTCCGGGCAAGCCCCTAGCCAGCGAAGCCCAGATTTGGCTGGATCACGCCACCAGCCTGGGCGCATCGAAACCGCTGGTACTCGCCATTGGCCAGCAGTGCCGGGTCCTGCAGCAGCTTGCCAATGGTCGTGCGCTTCTAAAAACCGCAGTTGGGCAGCTCTCGGCCACGGTCCGATGAGTAGCCAAGCCCTAAGGGACAACCTGCGCCTAGCCGCCACGGTGACGGTGGTCAACGGTTTTGTAGCCATCACTGGCCTTTCCTTTGGCTACTACGCCGCCCTAGCGGTGCTGAGCGTGACCGTGGGCAACTACGGCAACACCCTCGAACTGGGGCGCCAACGACTGATTGGCACGACCATTGGCGCCGTTGTCGTGTTCTTCGGCTATCGGGCCTGGGGCCATTTGCCAGTGATGGTGGCCCTGCCCCTGGCCCTGCTGCTGGCAAGGCTGATCGCAGGCTCAATGCGTCTCACCGTTGGCTACGGCGTCTGCCTTTTTGTGGTGGTGATGGGCTGGCTCAGCCATGACCAGCAGCTCGACAGCTGGTTGACCTTGCGCCTCTTCTGGACGGCCTTCGGCATCCTGATCGCCCTGTTGAGCCTGCGCCTTTTTTGGCCATCGCGGGCCCGCATCCAGCAGCGGCAGGGGCTCCTGCAGCTGCTGGCGGATTTGGGCCAAACCTTTGAGTCGATGGCCGATGACCATGCCGCAGCCCTGCTGCCCGTAGGGGTGAGGCGTCAAAAATTGGGCCAGCAGGTTCGCGGCCTACGAACCACCCTTTTGGGCCTGCGTGACCAACGCAAGGGGGCCTTAATGGAGCTAGGGCCCTTGGCCGCCCAACACCCCCATGCCCGGATGTGGGATCTGCTCGACCAGGCCTGTGAGGCCCTGATCCTGGATCTCGATGAGCTGCGCCGCCTGCAGGCACCCAAGTGGCAGCAGTGGGGACTCCAGGAGCTCGAGGCCGCCGGAGTGGAATTTGCCGAGCAGGTGGCCACAAGGTTGCTGCAGTGGCAGGTACAGCTGAGCCATTCCCACCAGCTGCCCCTGCCGCCCGCCCAGCCAAGCCCCATCCTGCGGCTGGATTTGCTCAAGACACCTACGGCCCTGGCGGCGGCTCAGCAGCTCAACGCCGAGCAGCTGACTGCCCTGGCTTCGAGATTGATGGTGTTCAACCGCATTGACCACACCATGGAGAGCACCGAACAGCAGTGGCGCTCCATGGCCAGTTGAGGGCTCAGCTTACCGGCCGCGCAGACCACCAGCGCTCAATTCGATACAGCAACACCACCACCAACACCACCAACCAGAACCACAATTCCGGCGGGTTGGCATTGAACAGGATCAACAGCAAAACCACCTCACTCACCAGCCAGGGAAATTCCTGCCGCAGCAGCGGGTTATGGATCTGGGGTAGACGCCGGGGGAGCCTGAAACGGTTCATGGGAGGGTGCCTGGTTGACGCAGGAATGGCCGGTTCCAGCGCAGATCAATCCCCGGGGTGCGGTAGCCGCCCGTAAGCGAGCGCAGACCAGGAATCACGTAAGTAATCGGTGAACGCCACTCCACATAGGCATGGCTGGAGATGGTGAGACCATCGCGAATCGGGAAAACTCCACTCCCGCCTGAGATGGTCCAGCGGTAGCCATCCACGCTGGCGGGATCCCGGTCCAACTCAATCTCAGTGCGCATCACCGGGCCGTTTTTGGTCAGCTCCTGGGCGAGCTGGCTGTTGCCGGTGGTTGTGGAGATGTCGTCTGCCGTGGCGGGCAGGGTGAGCACCTGCTTGACCTTGCCCACGATGCCGCCAAAGCGGCCCCGCTGGTTCCACATCGGCACCACCTCCACGGGCAATCCCAGGGGGAGCCGGCGGGCATCGGCTGGGGAGAAGTAGGCCACCGCCCGGAGGGGTCGATCGCTAGCCCTGGGTTGGTCGGGGCGGCCGATGGTGCCCAACCTTTGGCTCGTACCCACGGTCTGGCCGGCGATCACCTGCAGGTCGAGCACCGTGCCATCGCGCTCGGCCTGCACCTTGCCGTCGTAGGCGATTTTCGCCTCTGTCACCCTGATTTGGCGCTTGAGGTCGTCGATTTGATAACGGCGCTGCAGGGCCTGGCTTTCGATGTTGAGCTTGACCTGCTGGTAGTTGGTCAGGGCGGTCTTCTCGTTGATCTTGACGTCGTCGAGGCTGACGCCGGTGTTTGTCAGCCCCTGCTCAGCGGAGACCACCTCGCTGGATAGGGGGGCTACCACCTCGCGGCTGGACAACCAATTCAGATTGCGCAGTTTGCTGGCATAGGTCGATTGCAGCACCCCGTAGCGGCGGCGATCCCCGGCATATTTGGCCAGGGTGGTGTCAAGACTGCGCTTCTCGGTGAGTAGGCGCAGGGAGTCTCGGGCATCGAGCCTTTCGTTGATTCTTTCAAGCTGGCGCAGGTTGCCGCGCTGTTGGTCGAGCTGGCGCTCCAGCACGGGTAGATAGAGCTGCATCAGCACCTGGCCGCGCTGAACCCGCTGGCCAGTCTTGACGAAAACGTCTCGCACCTGGCCGCCTGAACGGGCGTTGAGGATGCCTGCATTATCTGGAAAAACCAGCACGCCCATGCCCTCCACCTCGGTGGGCACTGGCCAAAACAGGGCCCAAAGCACCAAAGTTCCGCCAACCGCCGCCAGGCTCACCCCCACCTGGCCGTGGTCACTGAGCCCCTGCCAACGCGCCGCCACCCGGCGGGATTGCTGGCGCCACCAGGGATCCGGACTGTTTGCAGATGGGGCCACCATGCCTACCAGCTTGCAACAGCCATCGCCATCTGGCCAACCAATAGGGGCACCTGGCTAAAGGCCCCACTAAATCCGCTAAACGCCCAGAGCCCGGGGGCATCGGCCACGGGGCCCACCAGGGGCTCGGATCCGATGCAAAAGGCCACCGGCAACTGCTGAAAATTGCCCGGCAGCTGGGCCAAGGCCGGATCCAGAGCAGCCACACCGGCCCGTAGGTGGTTCTCCATCACCGCCGGATCGGGGGAATCTGCCAACTCCACTCCTGCAGCCAATCCCGGGGGCACCCAGCTGATTTGGCCCAGCAAGGATCGGGAGCCCCAGGGCGCCAGGCCCGGATCAACCACCCATTCGGCCTCCGTGAGCTCGGCGGCACGGGCCTCAAGATCCAGGCGGGCAAAGCGCTGGGGGATCAGCAAATCGCCCCGCCCCAGCTGGGCCGTTTTCCCCAGGGAGTTAGCGCTGGCGAGGCTGGGTTCCTGCTCCAGTTGGAGCACTCCCGCCCAACTGCTCCGCAGCCGATCAGGCAGAGCGGGCCACAGCGTGCGGCAATGGGCCCCCGCCGCCAACACCACCTTTCGGGCAGCTAGCGGGGGTGCATCCACCCCCAGGCAAAGCCGCCAGGGGGCCCCTGGCCCCGGGGCCGATAGGGGTCCGCGCACCTCCCCCCGCAAAAGTCCAACCCCTGCGGCAGCAAGGGCTTGGGGCAGGCGGCTCCTAAACACAGGGCCATCTACCCGGCCCCCCCCCGTGGCGGGCTCCGGGGGAGGGTTTCCGTGGCGGTGGATCCCGTGGCAGTGGATCCTGTGGCGATAAATCCGACAGCTGCTCAGGCCCAGGTCACCGTGGCTTTGTTGCAGCCGCTGCCAGCCAGCCACGGCGTCGCCCACCACGCCGCCGTAGCTCAGGCCCGTGGCAGCAGCTTTATCGGCGTCTACAACGACCACCCGCTGGCCAGCTTCCGCCAAGGCCAAGGCCAATAGGCCACCGGCCAGGCCGCCACCAACTACCACCACATCGGGGAGCTCCAGGGCCCTAAACCAGCAGGGTGAACGACTCAATCACCTGGTGGAACAGCCCCTGCACCTTCTGCCAACGGATTTCGTTGGTGCTGGCGGCCAAGGTGTAAAGCCTGCCCCGATCCACCACCACCGTGGCCAATTCATGGCGGTCACGGTCGTCCAGATGCACCGCATATTCCATGTCGTAGAAGGTGCGGCCGCCGCTGCTGCGCTCGCTGGCCTCCACCAGGTCGGCGACGCGGCCACTGCCCTCTGGGGCAATCACCGTGCGGCGTAGCTGCTCGCCAACCGCCACCGCACTGCCCAGGGATTGGAGGTCGCTGCCGGGGGTCACCTGGGAGATGACCAGGCTCAGGGTTTCGTCACTGTTGATCAGATCGTGGAAGACCACCTGGGGGCCGCCGCTCACCTGCACCCGATTCCAGCCCGTGGGGTAGAGGAAGGCATAGCGACCATCGGCACTTTGGAAGCTATTAAGCCCGGCCGCTGATGCACTGCAGCCGACCAGCACCAGCACCGTCAACAGGGCAAGGGCTCGGGGCAGCAGGTTGCGAAAGGGAAGCATGGACCCAAAGGAAGAGAACGGGTAAGAGCATTCTGCTGAGTGACGGCAGATCCCCCTAGATTCGCGCCAATTGCAGCGGATCGCTGAGCGGCTTCACCCGCCCCCTGGCCAGGCTGATTGAGCAGTTCGAGCGACTGCCAGGCATTGGTCCGCGCACGGCCCAACGGTTGGCCCTGCATCTGTTGCGTCAGCCAGAGGAGCAGATCCGCTCCTTTGCCGATGCCCTATTGGCGGCCCGCAGCCAGGTGGGCCAATGCCAACGCTGTTTCCATCTCTCTTCAGAAGAGCTCTGCGATATCTGCCGTAATCCGGAGCGCCACACAGACCAGATCTGTGTGGTTGCCGACTCCCGCGACCTACTGGCGATGGAGCGCACCAGGGAATTCAAGGGCAGCTATCACGTGCTCTGCGGCCTGATCTCGCCCATGGATGGGATCGGGCCTGAATTACTGCAGGTCCAACCGCTGGTCCACCGGGTCGATAGGGAGGGGATAGGTGAGGTGATCCTGGCCCTCACTCCCAGCGTGGAGGGAGACACCACCAGCCTTTATCTCGCCCGCCTACTAAAGCCATTTACGACCGTCAGTCGGATTGCCTATGGCCTGCCCGTGGGCAGCGAATTGGAATATGCCGACGAGGTGACCCTGGCCCGGGCCTTTGATGGGCGCCGGCCCGTGGAGTGAGGCCCATGTCTCGCTACAGCTCAATTCCACCCCAGGAACGGCTACCGGCCTGGTTGCGTCGCCCGATTGGTGCGGCATCCAGCCTGGAGGCCGTGCAGGAAGTGGTGAAACAGCAAAGGCTGCACACCATCTGTGAGGAGGGCCGCTGCCCCAACCGCGGTGAGTGCTACGCGGCCGGCACCGCCACCTTCCTGCTCGGTGGACCGATCTGCACCCGCAGCTGCGCCTTTTGCCAAGTTGATAAAGGGGAAGCGCCCAACCCCTATGACAGCCAGGAAGCGGAGCGGGTGGCTGAGGCCGTGGTCGCCCTGGGGCTTCGCTATGTGGTGCTCACGGCCGTCGCCCGCGACGACCTGCCCGACCACGGGGTCTGCCTATTCACCGGGGCCATGGCCGCCATCCGCCGCCGCAATCCCCTAGTCGCCATTGAGGTGCTCACCCCAGATTTCTGGGGTGGCTTTCCATTGCAAAGCGAGGCAATTGCAGCCCAACGTCAACGCTTGGCGGCCGTTCTGGCGGCAGGGCCCGTCTGCTTCAACCACAACCTGGAAACCGTGAAACGGCTGCAGGGCGAAGTGCGGCGGGGAGCCACCTACCAGCGTTCCCTGGAGTTACTCGCCGCGGCCCAAGAACTTGCACCCCAGATCCCGAGCAAGTCGGGGTTAATGCTCGGCCTCGGCGAAACCCTTGAAGAGGTGGTGGAGGCCCTAGGGGATCTGCGCAAAGCGAATTGTCAGCGCCTCACCCTCGGGCAATACTTACGGCCTTCGTTGGCCCACATTCCTGTTGAGCGCTACTGGAGACCGGAGGAATTCGATGGGCTCGCAGCCATCGCCAAGGACCTTGGTTTCCAGCAAGTCCGCAGTGGTCCCCTGGTCCGCAGCAGCTACCACGCTGAAGCCAGCTAGGGCGATGCAGCACCCCGGCCCTGCGGCATCGGTGGCATGGGTGGCCTCGGTGGCATTTGCCACATTCGCGCTTGCCTTGATCGAGCTGCCGAGTGCTGCCCAAACAGCCACGCCCCTGACCCCGGACTGGTTGCAGTTGGGGCTCAACATCCAAAGCGACCTGCTGGGCAATCCAGCGGGGGGCACAACCAAGGCCAGCAACTGGATTCAGCAAACCACCTTTAATGCCAGTGCCAGCAGTGGTTTTGGCAAGGATCCTGCCATTTGGCAAGAGGCAGACCACTGGAGTGCAAACGTCGAACTGACCTTGGTCAACGGCACGCCCGGCTACGGCCAACGCCTCGGTTCAGCCTTTCCCCTCACCGCCACCGACGAACCCACGGGCCTCTGGCTAACTGGCGCCCAAATCGAGCGCAGTGCGGGCACCGGTTCGGTGGATATCAAGGCGGGAATTTTTTCGCTTAACCCAGGCTTTGCGGAGGCACCCGTACTGAATTTCTACGTGAATTCGGTGTTCAACAACACCTTAAATCTCAATATCACCAACCTGCCGACAAGCCCATTCGCCACGCCGGGAATTGAGCTGAACTGGCGGCCAGGATCAAACGGCAAGGGCCCCATTAAGGATTACGGTCCCAACGGCGAATTGCGTTATGGGGCCTTCTGGCTAGATCCCCAAGTTGCCATTGCCTCCCTATTTGGAGTCAATGCCCAAAAAGTTAAAAGCACTGGCCATGTGCAGGCCCTGCAGTGGAGCTTTGACCGCCTGCCTGGCTACCAAAAGTTTGCCCTGCCAATTCAACTGAAAACAAATGCTGGAGATGGCAAGCAGGGATCTACAAATGAGCCCCAACTAATCAGCCGCCAATTGCCCAAACCCCTGCTCCAAATTGGCGGCGCCTACGAAGCAAATACCACCAGCCACCTATTAACTCCAGGATTTTTTAGCAGTATCACCCTGGCCGCTCCCCTGCCCCTAGGCATAGACAACCGGTTTTGGTTTGGCATTAGTGGTGCCGGAGACAATGCCGATTCCCCCCTGGGACTATTCCTAAGTGGTGGCTGGTTGAGTCAGGGGGTTATTCCTGGTCGCCCCCTAGATGTACTGGCCCTGGCGATCGGCCAAAACAACTTCAACGCAACGGCTGGAACCAACCTGAACCCAGAAGCCAGCCTGGAGCTCAACTACACCGCCACGGTCAACAGCAACCTTTCGCTGCAACCATTTCTACAGTGGATCATCAATCCAGGAGGCACATCCAGCACCGGCAACATCCTGGCCCTAGGCCTGCAGGTTCAGCTGCAGTTCTGAACCAATCCCAGGCGGCGGACACTGCGGGACAGCACCTCCGTGCATTCCGCCCGCATCAGCAGGCCTGAGCCCCCCCACAGCAGCCGGGGGGCCAGGTCGGCTGGGCCCGCCGCCAGCTCACGGAGGGGCAAAAAACCGAGGCTGCGGAAGTAGCGCACCAGGCGGCGGTGCTGGCCGTCACTGTCGCGGATCGCCAGGATCGTGGCCTGGCGACAGGGTGTTTGCTCGAGGGCCCAGGCGAAGCTCGCGGCACAGATCAGGGGTGCCACTGCTGCCACCTGCTCCCCCTGCACCCGCAGCGTGTCGAGGCGCAGGCCGCCGGTGGTGGGCAGGGCCCAGCCCTTGAGTTCGCCGAGTAACTGCAAAGCACCAGCCTTCCCGGATTGCCCAGTCCCCTGCCGCGCCACCCCCACCCGCAGGCTCCACCCCACCCCCAAGGGGCGGCCCACCTGCAGGCGCAGCAACAGACCCCGGCGCTGACCCTCCTGCTCCAACTGCTCGAGGGTGGGCATCGTCATGGCGCCAGGGCTCCCACGGGGCCAGCTTTAGCCGCTGAAAGCCATGGGGTGCGCTCCGCCCAGGGGCTCTCGAGAACCGTCGTCAGCTCGGCGCCGGGCAAAAAACTGGCCAGCCACACCTGGAGAGCCTCCAGCTGCGGCTCCAGATCGAAGCCCGTTGTATCCGCCAAGCGGAACTGGCGCACAAAGGGCAGCAGGGCCATGTCGGCCAACGAGGGGCGATCCCCCAGCAACCAGCCCCCGGGCCTAGGGGTTAGTTCCAGCCGCCTGTTCCAGCGCCGCAAAATCCGCAGACCAGCAGCCCGATGTTCCTGGGCTGCTGCGCCCGGCTCCCCTGCAGATATTTCCTGGGGATAGCGATCGGGGTATTTGAAGCGATCGAGATGGTGCTTAAAGGGGCCGTCGTTTTCGGCGATCAGCTCGGCCATCGTGGCCCGATCGGCGGCGCTCCAGCCCACCAGCCAGCGCTGGGGATCGCCCCGTTCAAGGGCCCAGTGCATGATCGCCAGGCTTTGATCGAGAACCTGCCCACCGGTCGGCTTCCCCATCGGCGACCCCGTCGGCTCCCAAAGCTGCAGCACCGGCACGGTGGCCTTGGGCGAGAGGGCCAGCAGTTCGGGCGGTTTGGCCTTCAGGCTCACCTCCCGGATCTCAAGGTTGTGGCCGGGTACGTAGCCAGCCACCAGCAGGGCCAACCGGGCGCGGATGGCATAGGGACACCGCCTGAAGCTGTACAGGATTGGCTTCACTGGCAGCCTTGGCTCACTGGTGCAGCTTGCCGATGTGGGCCTCGCCCCGGGCCTTGGCCAGGCCAATTTGGCGCTGCCGCTCCGCAAAACGGCCTCGATCTTCAGCATCGTGCTCGGCCAAGCAATGGCCGCAGCTGACCCCTGGCACGTAGCTAGGCAGCAGCCGATCGGCGGCGGTGAGGGGGCGGCGGCAGGCATGGCAAAGGCTTGCCTCACCGGGCTCGAGTTGGTGGTTGACCGTGACCCGTTGGTCAAACACAAAACACTCGCCCTGCCACTGGCTTGTCGGCTCAGGCACGGTTTCGAGGTACTTCAAAATGCCGCCCTGCAGGTGGTGGACCCCTTCAAAACCCTGCTGCAGCAAGTAGGCCGTGGCCTTCTCACAGCGGATCCCACCGGTGCAGAACATGGCGATCTGCCTGGGCTTTTGCTCCGCCACCAAGGGCTTGAGCTTGTTTTCAACCCAGGCCGGAAACTCCCGAAAACTGCGGGTGCCCGGATCGATGGCCCCAGCGAAACTGCCCAGGGCCACCTCGTAGTCGTTGCGGGTATCGATCACCAGGGTGTCCGGATCGGCAATCAATTGGTTCCATTGCTGGGCTGAAACATGGGTGCCCACGGCTGAGGCCTCCCGGGGAGCCTCGCCCAGATAGGGCTTCACGGCCCCACAACCCATCGTGACGATCTCCCGCTTGATGCGCACCTTGAGGCGGTAGAAGGTCTGCTGGTGGGCCTCGGCTGTTTTGACCTCCAGGTCCACAAGCCGAGGATCCAGGCGCAGTTGGTCAACAAGGCTCTCTACGCCAGCCTCAGGCCCGCAGATCGTGCCATTCACCCCCTCCGGTGCCAGCAGCACGGTGCCCTTCAGCTCTGCGGCTTCCCCCAAGCTGCGCAAGCGCTGCTGCCAAAGCGGCAGTTCTTCCTGGCTAAACAGCGCAAAACGGTAGAAAGCGGCAACCTGAAAACCCATCGCCCCAAAACTCCTCAGCCCACCCGCACGCCGGCTGCAGCCAGGAGCTCCCGATCTGCTGCCACGTCCGGATTGCCGGTGGTGAGCAAGGTGTCGCCATAGAAGATCGAATCCGCTCCCGCCAACAGGCAAAGGATCTGGGCTTCCCGGTTCAGTTCCTGCCGGCCGGCGCTGAGGCGCACCCGGCTGTGGGGCATCACTATCCGGGCGGTGGCCACCATCCGCACCAGCTCCAGGGGGTCCACCGCCGGCAGGTCCTCGAGGGGGGTGCCTTCCACCGCCACCAGGGCATTGATCGGCACGCTTTCGGGGTGGGGGTTGAGGTTGGCGAGCACCTCCAACAGGCCGGCGCGATCAGTGTGGCTCTCTCCCATGCCAATGATGCCGCCGCAGCAAATGGTGATGCCCGAACTACGGACCCTGGCCAGGGTTTCCAGGCGCTCCTGGTAGGTGCGGGTGGAAATGATCTGGTCGTAGTGCTCTGGGCTGGTGTCGAGGTTGTGGTTGTATGCAGTCAGGCCCGCTTGCGCCAGCTTTGCGGCCTGCTGGTCGGTGAGCATGCCGGCCGTTACGCAGGCCTCCATGCCCAACTGGCGCACGCCGCGCACCATCTCGAGCATGGCGTCGAAGGGGGCGCCATCCCGGATTTCACGCCAGGCCCAACCCATGCAAAAGCGGTCAGCCCCAGCCGCTTTAGCCGCCCGGGCCCGCTCCAGCACGGGCGCCACATCCAGCTCCGGCTGGGCAGCCACATCGCTGCTGTTGTACATCGATTGGGGGCAGTAGGCGCAGTCCTCCTCGCAGCCGCCGGTCTTGACACTCAGCAGCGAAGCCAGCTGGACCTGGTAACCGGGATTGGCGGCCCGATGCACCCCTTGGGCCTGCCAGAGCAGGTCCATCAGGGGCAGTTCCAGCAGGGTCTGGATCTCGGCGCGGCTCCAGTTGTGGCGGGTGATCACTAGGTGGTCAGGCAAGGGGGTCAACACCACCAAAGCGGCGCTCCCGCCGCTGGTAATCGAGCAGGGCAGTCAACATGGCCTGCTCGTCAAAATCGGGCCAAAGCACGTCGGTGATGTGCAGCTCGGCATAGGCGAGCTGCCAGAGCAGGAAATTACTGATGCGCCGCTCACCGCTGGTGCGAATTAGGAGGTCGGGATCGGGCTCACCGGCAGTGTGCAACTCAGCGGCAAACAGTTCCTCAGTGATCTCGGCCGGCGCCAGCTGGCCGGCGGCGGCTCGCTCGGCCAACCGCTGGGCGGCCAGCACCAATTCGGCCCGGCTGCCATAGTTGGTGCAAACGTTGAAATGGATGCCGGTGTTGGCCGCAGTGCGGGCCGTGGCGTCGGCTATCAGCTGCTGCAATCCATTTGGCAGGGGGGAGAGGTCGCCAAGGAAACGGATGCGCACCTGCTCCTGCTCAAGGGCCTGGAGCTCGCGAGCCAGCACCCGCTCAAACAGGGTCATCAGGAAACTGACCTCCTCGCCGGGCCGATTCCAGTTTTCCGTGGAGAAGGCATAGGCCGTCAAAGAGCCAATTCCCCAGTCGCTGCAGAGCCTCAAGGTGCGCTTTAAGGCCTCCACCCCCTCCCGGTGCCCCATCACCCGGGGCAGGTTGCGGCGGCTGGCCCAGCGGCCATTGCCATCCATGATCACGGCCACATGGCGCGGCAAACGGGCCGGATCAAGGCCCGTCGGCAAAGGTGTGCGGCCAAGGGCCGGGGTGGTCGCCAGCACGCGACTCATCCGCGAAGTTCCAGCGGGTCTTTGACCACGCTACGACCTGCTGGCAAGGCCAGGGCCTGGCTTAGCAGGTCGTGCAAACGGCTACTGGTGATCGGCCGCTCCAGCCGGCCTTGGGAGGCGAGCGATAGGGTCCCGGTTTCCTCTGAAACCACAATCGCCAGGCATTGATCAAAGCGCTCAGTTAGGCCCAGGGCCGCCAAATGGCGGGTGCCATAGCGGTTGAGGCCCTGGCGGGAGAGGGGCAGGATCACCCCCGCCGCCACGATCCGGTTCGCCTTCACCAGCACTGCCCCATCGTGGAGTGGGGTGTCGGCCGCAAAAAGGTTGAGCAGCAGGTCAACCGACAATTGGGCATCGAGGTTGATGCCTGGATTAAGAAAATCCTCGGGGCGCAGGTCGCTGCCCATATCCACCACAATCAAACCGCCACGGCGGGCCTGGGAAAGGCGACCGGCCGCCTCGCTGAGGATCGCCACCGAGCCAGAGGCCAGTTGATCCCGCTTACGACTGCCAAAGAGCAAGCCAATGCGGGCCGTGCCAAGCAATTCCATCAGCCGCCGCAATTCCCCCTGCCAGAGGATGGCCAGGGCAAGGCTGCAGGCCAGCACTAGGGCATCCACCAACTTGGAGGTGAGGGGCAGGTTTGCGTAGCGCTGCACAAACCAGGCCAGGGCCACCAGCAGCAGATAGCCCCGCAACAGCCAAAGGGTGCGGGCCTCCGTGACCCGACCCAGCACCAAGACCCCCAAGCCAGTGGCAAAGATCAGGTCGAGGAGCAGTCGAAAGTCGATCAACTGCAGCGCGGCCAACGTTGCCCCCATACCTGTAATCAAGTTACCGGCATAAGTCGGGAAGGCAAAACGTCGTAGCGCAGTAGATCTTCCGGTTGCTCCCGGCGTTGAACTAATTCCGCCACGCCCCCATGGACCAAAACGGCGGCGGGCCGGGGGATGCGGTTGTAATTGGAGCCCATCGAAGCGTTGTAGGCGCCGGTGGAAAACACCACCAGCAAATCGCCACTGGTGGCAGGGGGCAGGGCCAGGTCCTTGAGCAGCACATCGCCCGATTCGCAGTGCTTTCCAGCCACCGTGACCGTTTCGGTGGCAGCGGCCAGGGGACGATTCGCCAGCATGGCGGTGTATTGGGATTCGTAAGTAATTGGCCGGGGGTTGTCGCTCATCCCCCCATCCACCGATAGATAGGTGCGAATGCCTGGAATCTCCTTACGGCTGCCTATTTCGTAAACCGTGACACCGGCCGTGGCCACCAGCGATCGGCCTGGCTCACAGAGCAGCCGCGGCAACTCCAAATCGCGGGCTCGGCAGGCAGCCAGCACCGCCTCCGCCACGGTTTTGACCCACTCCTGGATCGAAGGGGGATCGTCGGAGGCCACATAGCGAATGCCCAGGCCACCACCCACATTCAAATCCCGGATCGGATGGCCCAGGGAGCGGGCCAGCTGGAGCGCATCGGCCATCACCCCAGCCAGGTCGCGATGGGGCTGGAGTTCAAAAATTTGGGAGCCGATGTGGGCGTGCAGGCCAGTGAGCCGGGCCCAGGGGCAGCCCGCCAAATGTTTCAGCACGATCTCCAGCTGGTCGGGATCAAAGCCAAATTTGCTGTCTAGGTGACCCGTGCGGATGTACTCGTGGGTATGGCATTCGATCCCAGGGGTAAAGCGCAGCATCAACTGGACCGGCTGGCTGAAGACCTCTGCCAACTCGCCAAGCAATTCCAAATCCCGCCAGTTGTCTGCCACCACCGTCACCCCCCGCCCTGCGGCCAGGGCCAGTTCCTCCCGGGATTTGTTGTTGCCATGGAAGACGATCCGCTCGGCGGGCATGCCGCCCTCGAGGGCAGTCAGCAGCTCCCCCGCAGACACCGCATCGAGACCAAGGCCCTCGGAGGCCACCAGGGCGGAAATTGCCAGGGAGCTATTGGCCTTCGAGGCATAGATCGCCAACGACGGGCCCGGGTAGTGCTGCTCGAGGGCCTGGCGGTAGGCCCGACAGGTACCCCGCAGGCTGGCCTCATCGAGCACGTAAAGCGGCGTGCCATAGCTACTGGCCAGATCCGCCAAACGGCAACCACCCACGGCCAAGTGGCCCGTGGTTTCGATCCGGGCGGTCAGGGGCGCCAGGTTGCGGTTGGGGCTGGCCAGGTCAAGATTTGGCTCGAGGGCAGCCCCAAAAGCTTTTGCGAATTCAGTGGAAGCCACCATGGCGCCGGCCTATTGCAGCAGTTCAGATTTCAGCAATGGTATTGATGCCCCCTCAAATGGCGATGGGTGTGTTGAAACGGCCAGGGGTACAAAGACGATGACGATTGGAACCATGGGGCATCCGGGCCGGGCCAAACCCCTGGAAAGTGGCGATCTGGAGCACTGCCTCCAGCTTGACCAAAGCTGCCTGGGCGGCATCTGGAGCCGCAGTCATTGGCAAACGGAGCTGGCCGACCCGCACCGGCCGGGCATGGGCATCTGGCTTGGGGCCAGCCCAAATCCCCAGGTGCTGGGGGCGATGGCCAGCGGCTGGCTGGTGGTGGACGAACTACACATCACCCTGGTGGCGGTGGCCCCGCAGCAGCGACGGCGCGGCCTGGGCTGCCAGGTGCTGGGGGCCCTACTGGAGTTGGGCAAGGGGCAGGGGGCCCTCCAGGCCACCCTGGAGGTGGCCTGCGGCAACCTTGCGGCCGTGGCCCTTTACCGCCGCCTCGGCTTTCGCGATGCAGGTATTCGTCGCGGTTACTACCGCAATGGCGACGATGCCCTGATCCAATGGGTGAGTTTGTAGAAATGATTAATTAGGCCTTGATCAAAAGAGCTGCCGGGTTGGGCAGTGGAGTGCGGATAACCGGCTTTTTTTATCGCCTAATCACCATATCTACAGCGAATTAATTATTGCTGGAATGGTTGTGATCGCTTGCCACAACTACTGATCACCCGATTCAGTAGGCCGAACCACACCAAACCCTCCAACCCTGATAGGTTAGTTGCACTTGTAACCGGTCCCGCACCATGTTCGAGAGGTTTACCGAAAAGGCCATCAAGGTGATCATGCTGGCCCAAGAGGAGGCCCGCCGTCTTGGTCACAACTTTGTTGGCACCGAGCAAATTCTGCTGGGCCTTATTGGTGAAGGCACCGGCGTGGCAGCCAAAGTTCTGAAATCAATGGGGGTGAACCTCAAGGACGCCCGGGTCGAGGTGGAGAAGATCATCGGCCGGGGTTCCGGCTTTGTGGCTGTTGAGATTCCCTTCACCCCCAGGGCCAAAAGGGTGCTTGAGCTATCCCTAGAGGAAGCTCGCCAACTCGGCCACAACTACATAGGTACGGAACACCTGCTGCTCGGTCTGATCCGTGAAGGTGAAGGTGTGGCAGCCCGGGTTCTGGAGAACCTCGGCGTCGACCTAGCCAAGGTGCGCACCCAGGTGATTCGGATGCTGGGTGAAACGGCCGAGGTGGCCGCGGGCGGCGGCGGCGGCAAGGGCTCCACCAAAACCCCCACCCTCGACGAATTCGGCAGCAACCTCACCCAACAGGCCGCCGATGGCAAACTCGATCCTGTGGTGGGCCGGCAGAACGAAATTGAAAGGGTGATCCAGATCCTGGGTCGCCGCACCAAAAATAACCCGGTGCTTATTGGTGAACCAGGGGTGGGTAAGACCGCCATCGCCGAAGGCCTGGCCCAGCGCATTAACTCCGGGGATATCCCCGACATCCTCGAAGAGAAGAGGGTGCTCACCTTGGATATCGGCTCACTGGTGGCTGGCACCAAGTACCGGGGCGAGTTTGAGGAGCGCCTCAAAAAGATCATGGAGGAAATCCGCAGCGCCGGAAACGTGATCCTGGTGATCGACGAGGTTCACACCCTGATCGGCGCTGGGGCAGCTGAGGGCGCGATCGATGCCGCCAACATCCTCAAGCCGGCCCTGGCCAGGGGCGAGCTGCAATGCATCGGGGCCACCACCCTCGATGAATACCGCAAGCACATTGAGCGGGATGCGGCCCTGGAGCGCCGTTTCCAGCCAGTGATGGTGGGCGAACCATCCGTGCTCGACACAATCGAAATCCTGCGGGGCCTCAAGGAGCGCTACGAGGATCACCATCGCCTCAAGATCGCCGATGAGGCCCTAGTTGCGGCAGCGACCCTGGGGGATCGCTACATTTCAGATCGCTTCCTGCCCGACAAGGCGATCGACCTGGTCGATGAGGCGGGTAGCCGGGTGCGCCTGCTGAATTCGAAGCTGCCTCCCGCCGCCAAGGAGGTTGACAAGCAGTTGCGCGCCGTGCAGAAGCAAAAGGAACAGGCCGTGCGCGAACAGGACTTCGGCAAGGCCGGAGAACTGCGGGATAAGGAAGTGGAGTTGCGCGATCAAATCCGCTCGATCCTCCAGGCCCGCAAGGACGAAAGCCCAGCTGCTGAAAACTCCTCTGCTGAAAGCTCCTCTGCTGAAAGCTCAGTGGCTGACACCCAGGTAGCCGAAGTTCAGGTGGGCGATGCCGATCGCATGCCGATGGTGACAGAGGAGGACATCGCCCAAATCGTGGCCTCCTGGACTGGCGTACCCGTACAAAAGCTCACCGAAACCGAAACGGCAAAGCTGCTCAACATGGAGGAAACCCTCCACCAGCGCCTGATTGGTCAAGACGAAGCCGTGAAGGCCGTTTCCCGCGCCATCCGCCGGGCCCGGGTGGGGCTCAAGAACCCCAACCGACCAATCGCCAGCTTCATCTTCTCCGGCCCCACCGGTGTCGGCAAAACCGAGCTCACCAAGTCCCTAGCTGCCTACTTCTTTGGCAGCGAAGAGGCGATGATCCGGCTCGACATGTCCGAGTTCATGGAGCGCCACACGGTCAGCAAACTGATCGGCTCCCCCCCCGGCTACGTGGGCTTCAACGAGGGCGGCCAGCTCACCGAAGCGGTGCGCCGCAGGCCCTACACCGTGGTGCTCTTCGATGAAATTGAGAAGGCCCACCCCGATGTGTTCAACCTGCTGCTGCAGCTCCTTGAAGATGGTCGCCTGACCGATTCCAAGGGCCGCACGGTCGACTTCAAAAACACCCTGATCATCATGACCTCGAACATTGGTTCGAAGGTTATTGAGAAGGGCGGCGGCGGCCTGGGCTTCGAATTTGGCGGTGGCGATGCAGATGAAACCAACTACAACCGCATTCGCTCCCTGGTGAATGAGGAGCTGAAGCAGTACTTCCGTCCGGAATTCCTCAACCGCCTCGACGAAATCATCGTTTTCCGCCAACTCAGCCGCGACGAGGTCAAGGAAATCGCCGAGATCATGCTCAAGGAGGTGTTTGCTCGGATGCTGGAGAAGGGCATTGCCCTATCCGTAACCGACAGCTTCAAGGAGCGGTTGGTGGAAGAGGGCTACAACCCCAGCTACGGGGCCAGACCCCTGCGCCGGGCCGTGATGCGCCTGCTCGAAGACTCCCTGGCCGAGGAATTCCTCACCGGTCGAATTGGCGAAGGGGATTCGGCCCTGGTGGATGTGAACGAAGAGAAGCAGGTGGTGATTCGCAAACAGCTCTCTGCCCCTGCCCTACCTGAACTGGCGGCTGCAGGGGTCTAGGCGGCATCAATGTTCGCCAAGGAACAGATCGTGAATGTATCGTTCAAAACAAAACCAGCAAGTCGACGCGTGGCGAGCTAAGATTTAGTTGCCTAGTTGACTAGGTACAAATTCCCTGATCAGGATCCAATGAAAAAAGCCCTAATTTTGGCCCTTGGCCTCTTGGCCACGGCCAGCCCTTCTGCAGTTCATGCTGAGACGCCAGCAGGCAGCCAATCAATTCTCAACACAAGTGCCGGCGTTCTAAATCTGAATGTCAAGGGCACTACCCAGTTCAACAACTCCATGGGTACGAGCCAAAACTTCAACGTTGGTTCCTCAACCAACCTTGGGGTTAACTCATCTGCTTCATCAACCAACGACTACACAGCAACTTCAAGCTCCTTGCTGAACCTTGCTGGTACCAGCACGATGCAGCAGACAATTGGCACATCAGGTGCTGCCAATACAAATGCAAACACGCAGGCTGCAACCGCAACTGCGAATGCAGCATATTCAGCAACCCAGCAAGCCGGCTGGGCAAGTTCATACGAATCCCAAACAGGCGACAAAAAAACAGGCCAAACCAAAGCCCAGTGGGAATCTGGTTATCAAGCAGCTTATAACCAAAACTACGACACTGCAAGCACTAAAATAAATTCTACTGTTAATAGCAGCACCACAGCCACAGATGGCACCATCAGTGGTTCCTTTAAAACCGTAACCACGGGTAACGCCAGCAGCTCTTCTGTTGACAACTATGTCAATCAACAGGCTTCATCATCGGCAAATGCCGCATGGGATACTTCATATTCACAATATTCAGGGAAAAACGCATCAGGAACAAGTGGTTATAAAACTGAAGCCGAATGGAAATCCGCATGGGATACTTCGTATAACAAGTCTCAATCAGATTCCCGCGCTGCTCTTGGCTCTAGCACCACTCAAACCAGTGATGTGACAGTTAAGGGTATTGGATCTGATGCTGCGATCAATGCAGGCGCTACTTCTACGTTTAAATCTGACATTGTTCGCAATCCTCAGACTCAAACAGTATCAGTTACTCCAGCCGCAGCGGGTTCAGCCACAACAACCACAACCAGCCCTCTTGTGAGCACAAACGGTACCGCCAACTCTGGAGCTGGCGCATCCTTGAGCACCAGCTCATTTGCTACTCAATCATCGTCCAACTCCTCTTCAGCCTTCATCCAAGCCTTCTGAGAAGTCGTTCATTAAGATTGAGCTAGGGAGAAGCTTTGCTTCTCCCTTTTTTTTGCCTAGAACCCAGAAAATTACGCAAATCAGAATGGCATTGATCAGATTCTTAGCACTTACTTTCATTATCGCGATTACTTTCCCAATATCAAACGCATTTAGCGCAGATAAATCAAATCCTCACCAAATAATTCAAAATAAAACTGACGACCTAGCGGAAGCCATTAAACTAATAAAAGCAGGTTCCCCCCAAAATGCGCTTAATTTACTTGATTCCGCAGACCCGAGATACCAAAAGGACAATGATTACTACTATTTCATTAGAGCCAGAGCCCTGCAAGAATTAAAAAGAGATTTAGACGCATTTGAAAATTATACAATTTCAATCTACATCAACCCTAAAAGCCATAAAGCTTTTGTGAATAGAGGCCTTACGAAGGGGGCGCTGCGGCAACTTGATGGCGCAATTGAAGACTTCACAAAATCTATACAGATAAAAAACGATAATCCTGTCGCTTATCTTAACAGGGGCGTAACCTATGCAGGCATGAATGATCTTCCAAAGGCATTATTAGATTTTGACAGGGCTTTGAAATACGATAAAAATTACATCGACGCCTACAGAAATAGGGGTATTACACTATTTTACACCAAGCAGAATAAATTGGCGTGTCAAGATTGGCGGAAAGCTGTTTCTCTCGGAGCAAATGATATCAAGCAGTGGATCGTTGCCTACTGCAAGAGCAAATAAGGCTTGCCAAGCCATACCAGTAGCACCCAGCTCGACAAGCCCAATGTTCAAGATCCTAAATCTGCAACTCCCTGAAAGCCGATTCTCAAATCATTGCAGCCATGGGCTGTTCGAGTGTAGACTTGAACGAGTTGGTCTACTCAAAATGAAGCTCAAAAATTTATGGTCTCTGCCTTTAATGGGCCTAGCCATTTCCCCCGTAAACTCTCAGACCCTACCTACGCTCACCACACCAGCAAAGGGTGACACTGTTAACATGTCGATACAATCTGGCAGCAAGTCTTCATTAAGTTTCGGGGCAACAACATCGTTTGGGGTTAATACAAACATAAATACTAATTCAGGCGCCAGTTCAAGTGCTCAAGCTGCATTGGCCCCAGCCGCTGATACCAGTATTAAATTTACATTTGGTGGCACTACTGGGAAAGTAATTGCAAATATTGAAAATTTAAAATCCCAAACTTCTGGCATTGATTCTTCTTCTGGGAAAACTGACATCAGTGGTATCACAGGATCATTTAACATGCCAATAGATCCACTTAAATCAGAATTTAAAACTCGCTCTGCTACACTCCACGAAACATACGGGGCGGGTGGCGTTCCAGGCAATGATGGTAAGCAGTTGCCGATGGGCTCAACGTCAACGGTTGTACTTGGTTCTGCAGCAAGCAATGCAAATATTGTAAACAATTCCAATGTAGACATAAATGCCACTAACTTTACTTCTGTGTTTCTTCAGGCGTATTGAGAATGAACTCTTACAAGTCTACTGCAAAATTCGTTTTATTTTTTTTCATTCTTTTTACACATTCAGCACTTGCTCAGCAATCTCCTGGAATTCAGGACACTAGGAGGTCAAGTTCAACATCAAGTATTTTTTCCTACAAAATTCAAACAACTTACGGAGCAACTACGTCTGGTCAATCTAATGGTAACGTCGCCATCGACGCGGAAGCAGTTCTACGTTTGAAATCTGGAACTACAATTGTTAACAAAATGGGAGATGCAAACGGAAATGCATCGGCAACATTTTTTGCAACTCCTACAGGGGGTAATGTAGAGATATCTGGAATTACCGGGGAAAACATTTTTCTCATAGATGATGGGACTTATTTCCGTTCTTCTCTTACCTCTATTGATGGTCCCGATTCCAATGCTGCAAGCAGCGGATCATCCTCAGCTACTGCCGTTCATACAACAACCATAAGTGTCGAGAAAGGATTTGTAACGTCTGAAAACTACTTTGCTCAGACTTTCTAGAGAGTCAGTTTATGTTTTATTTCTCAATTCGCTTAAACTTTTCCCGAAAAGTCACAGGCCTCCTACTCTTAGGTGTTTTTTTATCTCCACTCGCTAGTGCCCAGCCATCCAATAACAGTTCATCCCTGACAAATTCAGCAGCACCTGCTGCATCTTCCGTCACGACAGGGGGTACAAATATAAACTATCAAAGCAATAATACCTACCAAAATGAATTTGGATTTGCCCCTGGCATTTTTTGTAGGACACCTACTGTTTTTATAGGTGGAAGTTATGGAGAGGCCTCGCTGGACGCATACGATCCAGTTCAAAAAAGTGGTAATAACAATGCCAACTTTAACGTTAATGCTGGCATTGCCATTCCATTCGGTTCGCCAATTATAGATTATTGCAAGCAATTGGCCGGTGCTACTGCTCGAGACAGGGAAATTTCATCTCAACTATCTATGCTGCGAACGTGTGCCCAGCTCGAAAAGGATAATCTTAGCGTTGATGCAGATATATTTCCAATGTTAAAACCGTGCACTTTGGGCTCTTTTAATACATCACAACCCAAGCCAAATCAAGCGGGGAAATCCCTCGCCAATAGTCAAGAAAGACCTAGCAATTCCAATACATTGCCAGCACTAAAGCCTAGGACGACAAGGGAGCTATAATTGAAATTTTTTCGAGCCATTTGTACAAGTTGTTTTGTGTGCTTAGTTGACACCAGCGCAATCGCACAGCTTCCTGCCTCACAAGAAGAGAGCCAACTAATTGTCTATTGCAATTCGAACATGGACGGCACTGGTTTTTGCCAACGCGTTGACGATGGCCAATTAATAAGTTGTACATCCATACCAGGTGCGACAATTCAATGTCTAAACCTTGCAAAGAAAAGATTTGAGTGCTTGCAATTTGGAGCAATCCTAGCTAGCCAAACACAATTCACCTGCTTGCCAATGCAGTCATCAAATTTGATCCAAAGCACAAATAACATTATCAATTCCGGTAATAACTCTATGTACAAAATAAATAGATCTTCAACAAAATCTAGTATCAAGTCCAAAAATGATTTCGAAGATGCCTTCTAGCCTTATTTTTTCATTGCCCAAGCCACTCTCCCGCATTTTAATATTTGCAGCTGTATTTTATGCATGTTCCCGTTCGTCCGCAACGCCTTGCATACCAACCGATCCAGGCGACAATAATCCTAATAATTTGTGTCCGCAATTTCCCAGCCACGGTATGAGCATCAATTCAAATAGTTTTCGCCAAGGCTTTGCATCGGATGGGTTTTATGGATATGCAGCAGGTCCATTTACTCCAGGAACTCCTATTCAAAATGGTCATCAACGACGAACCCCCATAGATCCTCAGCTAGGCGCCAACGGCTATTGGACCAAAATCGAAGCGAAAAATGGTTCAACTACCACGGTTAATACCAACACTGGTAAATCCTGGACCATCCAGGTAGGCCCTCAATAGTTAGTTTCTACGCTCCCATATTAGAATTTCTACAGACAGATTTTAAGTTGTTTTGGAACCACACACTTCAAGGCACTGGATTTCGCCCTCACAAATCCTTCGCGGACCAGAGGCCTGGTTAATGGCATTGCCTGTCATTAGGGCCATAACTGATAGGCCTATGGTCCTTGGTCGCAGTGCCGCCACCGCCGCCCTGAGGCAGCAATGCCAAGGTGATTTGGAACTGGCTGGCCTGGTCTGCCGCTCCGCCCAACTCCAGTTCGACTGCTGTGAAGACGATCTAGCCGCCCTCGCCCCCCAGGCCCTCGCCGCCCAAGTCGATGCGGTGATCGCGATTGGCGGTGGCAAGGTGCTCGATGCGGGAAAACTCCTGGCCCATCGCCTTGGCCTGGCCTGCATCACGGTGCCCACCAGTGCCGCCACCTGTGCGGGCTGGACCGCCCTCGCCAACATCTATTCGCCCGGGGGGGCCTTTGAGGGCGATGTGGCCCTGGATCGCTGCCCAGATTTACTGGTCTTTGACCATGGCTTTGTGCGCCAAGCACCGCCCCGCACCCTCGCCAGCGGCATCGCCGACGGCATGGCCAAGTGGTATGAGGCCTCGGTGAGCAGTGGCGCCAGCAGCGATGGCATGGTGCAGCAGGCGGTGCAAATGGCCAGGGTGCTGCGGGACCAACTGCTGCTGGAGGCGGAAGCGGCGATGGCCGATCCCGATTCAGAGGCCTGGGTGCGGGTGGCCGAGGCCTGTGCCCTCAGCGCCGGACTGATTGGCGGCATTGGTGGTGCCCGCTGCCGCACCGTGGCCGCCCATGCCGTCCATAACGGCCTGACCCAATTGCCCGCCAGCCATGGGCTGCTGCACGGCGAGAAGGTGGGCTTTGGAATCCTGGTTCAGCTGCGCCTGGAGGAGCTGATCGGCCAGAACCAATTGGCGGGCCAGGCCAGGCGGCAATTAATTCCCCTGTTTCGGCAGCTGAAACTGCCCGTGGAGTTGGGCGATTTGGGCCTAGCCAACGCCAACTTGAACGAGCTCCAGCAGGCCTGTGCCTTTGCCTGCAGGCC
>NZ_JAGQBV010000050.1:0-15466 GCF_024345815.1 Cyanobium sp. HWJ4-Hawea
GTGGGCCTGGGGGCAACAATTGCAATAGTGGTGCTGGTGGGCAAAGCAGCCCGCCGCGCCCTTCAGGAGGCAGAGCCGCCGGGCTGATCAGGATCGTTCAGCCGCCAATCCCGCAGCGCGGCAATCAGCACAAACCAGGCCAGCCGCAGCTTGGCCAGGGGCCCGGGTCTTTGGGCAAGCTCGTCGTATTTGGCCCGGCCGCAGGCCGTTTTGATCTAATTGTAGGCGACCTATCGAGGGACCTTATTGGGGCTAGCCATTGCTTCGGAAATGTATTTTATCAATCATAGAAATGTGCTTAGGATGACAAAAGTTTGATGGCCAGCGGGTCTTAAGCAGCTTTTAACTTACTAAGCGGCGCAGTAACCATAGTATGCAATAGTCAATAGGTTCTTAAATGTCCTTAGCGAATTTCGTCTCTAAATTACAATTGGCACCTTTGAGGTCTAGGAGTGCTGAGGGGGCTCCTTCTATCCCGCTTTTGGGGAGTATTGACCTCTCGCCCAGGATTACAAGTCCTGCCACGGAGCAGTTTCAGGCGGAAATATCTGCTCAAGTGAGCATTTCTAATAATGCTTATATCGTTTCTAGCGGTGGCGGCAGCACTCTTCAGGTCACGGATGCCTCCAACCCTAATTCCCTGACTTTGCTAGCGCGCGAAAGTTTCGGTGGCAGCTATGTATCTCAGGCAGTTGCCGCCTTTGGCAACCTGGTGGCAGTAGCCCTTGCTCCAGGCAACTACAGCACCTCAGTAGGCAAGGGTTTGGTGCGCTTTTACAAGCTCGGCACTGATGGCAGCCTAAGTTTTGTTGAGGATGTGGAGGTTGGCTACCTGCCTGACAGCATCGCCTTTAATGACCAGGGAACCAAGTTGGTGATCGCCAACGAAGGCGAACCCACCATCAACTACAGCATTGATCGTCCCGGCAGCATCGGGATTATTGATATTGAGGGCTTTACAGGCAGACAGAGTTTCTCCTACACCGATCTGGGTTTCGCTGGACTGACCTTGCCTGCTGGAATCCGCATCTCCGGCACCGCAGGCACCACCCAAGCCAATGATATTGAACCTGAATACGTCTCGATTCTGGGCAACTATGCCTATGTGACTCTGCAGGAGAACAATGGTGTTGCTAAGGTAAACTTGGCGACCAATAGGATTGAGAATATTTTTGCCCTTGGTGCGGTTGATTTTAAGACCCAGCTTGTAGATCTAACCGACCGCGATAATTCAGCAGATAACAACAGTCTTTTCAAGCCCCTACTTGGCCAGAACTACGAAGGCCTGCGTCAGGCTGACGGCATCGCTGCTTACAGGGTTGATGGTAAGGACTATTTCGTGACCGCCAACGAAGGAGACACCCGCGATTACGGCACCTATGTGGATGAGGTTCGTGGCACTGGCAACGCCAATCGGATCAAGCGCCTCTCTGATGATGCCTCGGTCGGCAGCGGCGACCGCACTACCACCTTCGGTAGCCGAAGCATCAGCATCTTCGATGCCAACAGCGGTGCCCTGCTCTGGGACAGTGGCAACTCCCTGCAGACCATCGCCGTGGCGGCAGGGATTTATGACGACCTTCGCAGTGATGACAAGGGAGTCGAACCTGAGGGCGTAGTGGTTGCCCAGCTCAATGGCAGCAGTTACGCGATCGTGAGCATGGAGCGCACTACTAAATCTATGTTGGCTGTCTTCGACGTAACCGTTCCAAGTGCGGTTAGCTTCGTGACAAGCGCGGTCATTGCCGGAAGTATTTCGCCCGAAGGGCTGGAAGTGGTGGAAGCTAGAAATAGTCCTACCGGACGCGATCAGTTGATTGTCTCCAATGAAGTATCTAACACCCTCAACGTGTTTGATCTTCAGACCCTGATTGCGTCACCGCCGGTAGCTGGAGCTGGCACTTTCGCTAGCACCATGCTCAAGGATGTGGCGGGAGGCCCCACCTTGAAGATCAGCAGCCTGATCACAAACGGCGAGTTCACCAACAGCACCGCGCCGGGCAAGGTCTTCGTACCCATCGGCATCTTTGACGGACAGGGCGCCTACAGCAATGGCGATGGCACCTACACCGTGCTTGTGAACCATGAGGTTAGTGCCAGCGCGGGCTACGCCTACACCGCCGAGGGTCTCAACGCCTCGGTCACCGGCTCCCGCATCAGCCGCTTCATCGTCGACATCGATGCCGACGACAATGCCCAAAACGGCTTCCAGTCGCGCATCGTCAGTGGCGACCTCGCTTACGACAAGGTGATCGGCAACGACACCGATGGCCTCGATCGCTTCTGCAGCGCCAACTTGGTGGAGGCCAACAGCTTCGGCGCTGGCCGTGGATTTGCTGATCGCATCTTCCTCACCGGTGAGGAGGTGTTCGGCGCTGGTGGCGGCGCCTTCTATGCCCTTGACACGGCCAACAGCGACCTGCATCAGGTGAATGCCTTCGGCAAGGGCACCTGGGAATCGGCCACCGCGATCGACACCGGCAGCGTCAACACGGTCGCAGTGCTGCTCTTGGATGACGCCAAGGCCCCTCTGAGGCTCTGGGTTGGTCAGAAGACCGCGGGCGGCTTCCTGGAGCGCAACGGCCTGGCGGAGGCCAACGGTGACCTCTACACCTTTGTGGCCACGGCCCTGGCGGAAACCGGTGTCGACAACACCTCCGGCCCTGACTCCGACGACCTCAAGGCCCTGGCCCTGGGGGCTTCACTGGCCGGCAGCTGGGTGAAGATCGAAAAGCCAGCGGGCAAAGCCAGCTACTTCGACCTCAGCGATGCCGAGATTCGCAACCTCACGATCGGCCTTGGCGCCCTGCAGCTCAGCCGCATCGAGGACGGTGAGGTCAATCCCCTGAATGGCCAGCAGGCAGCCTTCGTTACCACGGGTACGAAGGATTTCAGCAACGGTGACCTCTACGGCAACGTTTACACCCTGAGCTTCGTCAATGCCTTCGGTGCCGATGGCCGCCTGGCCAGCGCCGGATCCAGCAGCCTGCGGATCATCTACGACGCCGACCGCCTAGCCGATCCCACCACGGGCCTGCGCAACCCCGACAACCTCACTTGGAGCGCCGACGGCCGCCTCTACCTGCAGGAGGACCGGGCCAACGGCGGTGGCCTCGACATCGCCAACGGCAACTTCGGCACCCAGGAAGCCTCGATCTGGAAGCTGAACCCCATCGGCCCCATCGATCCGATCACGGGTGCGCCCGCGGAGCGCTGGGCCCAGATCGACCGCGCCGCGGTCCCTACCGCCTACGGCCAGAGTCAGCCCGGTGTGGTCACCGATCCCAGCACCAACGGGGTGGGCAACTGGGAGTCCTCGGGGATCATCGATGTATCGAAGATCTATGGCGCCGCCCCCGGCAGCTTCTTCCTGGCCAATGTCCAGGCCCACAGCCTCGGCGGCGGCAACATCAACGGCTCCGGCTATCTGACGGAGGGTGGTCAGATCGATCTGATTCAGCAAACCATCTAAGTACTCCAGCTTGGATTAACTCGCCCCCCGAAAGGGGGGCTTTTTATTGCCTGTGTTTGTTGCCTGCCTTATGGCAGCCGCCAATCCCTCAGCGCGGCAATCAACACAAACCAGGCCAGCCGCAGCTTGGCCAGGGGGCCAGGCCTTTGGGCGAGCTCGTCGTATTTGGCCCGGCCGCAGGCGGTTTTGATCCAGTTGTAGGCGGAGGGGATCGGGTCCATGCTGGGGTCTGGTTGAACTTCGGTCATGAAGCTGCGCTCTGTTCTAACGGTGGTGGTCTGCTCTGCTGCAACGGCGCTTGTTTGGGGCGATGCCACCCAGGCGGCCGTGGTCTGTACCGGTCCAGGTGTGCCCGTTGGCTGTGTTGTGGTGGCTCCGGTGGTTGTGCCTGGCGGTCCGGTGGTCGTGACTGGCGGTCCGGTAGTCAACCCCACGCCTGGGGTGGGCTACGGGGCCCGTGGAGTTGGGGTGCGTCCAGCGGCGGGGCTGAGTCCTGCGGCGGGGCCGGGGGTTGGTCCAAATGTGGGCGGGCCAGTAAACCGTCCTGGTCGCCGTTAGTCCCCTTTGGTGAGCTGAAGCAGCCCCGCCTCATCCAGCACCGCCACGCCCAACTCTTGGGCTTTGCTGAGCTTGCTGCCGGCCTCATCCCCTGCCACCACGTAGCAGGTTTTTTTGCTGACAGAACCAGTCACCTTGCCGCCTGCCGCTTCGATCAGGGCCTGGGCCTCCCGGCGGCTGAGGTTGGCCAAGGTGCCCGTGAGCACAAAGGTTTGGCCAGTCAGGTGGCCGGCAGTGCCAACCCGGTTGCCTTGGCTGCTGGCTAGTTCTTCTTGGCTGGCCGCCAACGACAAGCCCAGGTTTTCCAGATCGACCAGCAGGGCTTGATTGGCCGCCGTGGCAAACCATTGCTGCAGCGACTGGGCAATTTCCTCGCCAATGCCATAGATCGCCGTGATCGCCTGGAGTGGGGCCTCAGCCCCTTGGCTTTCAATTTGCTCGGTTGGTGTCTTTAGGGCCAGGGCCAGTTCGCTGGCGCTGGCGAAGTGGCGGGCCAGGGCCTTGGCGTTTACTTCCCCCACATGGTGGATGCCCAGGCCGTAGAGCTGGCGGTGCCAGGGCTGGGTTTTCGAGGCATTCAGCGCTGTTATCAGCTTTTGGGCGGAGGCTTCGCCCATCCGCTCCAGGCTGGCCAGCAGGGCCCCATCCAGCCGGTAAAGATCGGCAATTGAGCGAACCAGACCCCGGTCCACCAACTGTTCAATCAACTTGCTTCCAAGACCATCCACATCCAGGGCCCCCTTGCCCACCCAGTGGCGCAGGGCGCCCCGCAGGATCGCCGGGCAGCTGGAATTGACGCAGCGGGTGGCAGCCTCCCCCGCCTCGCGCACCAGCTCGGAGAAGCATTCAGGGCAGGTGTGGGGCAACACCAACCGCTGGGCGCCCTGGGGACGCAGTTCCACCAGCACCCGCACCACCTCGGGGATGATCTCGCCGGCCTTGCGCACCACGATCGTGTCGCCAGCCCGTAGATCCAGTTCGGCTAGGCGATCGGCGTTGTGCAGGGTGGCCCGGGCCACCGTGGTGCCGGCCAGGGGCACCGGTTGAAATTCGGCGACGGGGGTCACCACCCCGGTGCGGCCCACCTGACAGGTGAGCCTCAATAATTTGCTCGGCGCTTCTTCGGCGGCGTATTTGAGCGCTATGGCCCAGCGCGGCGCCTTTTGGGTAAATCCGGCGGCATCCTGCAGGCGCAGCTCGTTGAGTTTGACCACCACCCCATCGGTGGCATAGGGCAGCTTTTTGCGGTCCTGGTCCCAGTCGGCAAAGAAGCGCTCGATTCCCGCCAGGTTCTCGAACAGCTGGGCATTGGGGTTCACCTTGAAGCCGGCAGCCCTAAGCCAATCGAGGCATGCCCATTGGCTGCTCGGGCCCGGATATGGGGAGGGCAGGTGCAGGGTGTAGGCGAAGAAATCGAGTCGACGGGCTGCGACCACCTGGGGATCGAGCTGGCGCAGGGTGCCGGCGCAGGCGTTGCGGGGATTGGCAAATGGGGCGTCGCCCTGGGTCGCCCGCTCGGCGTTAATGGAGGCGAAGGTGGCGTCGGGAATGAAGGCTTCGCCCCGCACTTCCACCCACTCAGGGGGGTTCTCCAGTTGGAGCCGCAACGGCACCGAAGCGATGGTGCGCACGTTGGCGGTGATCTCTTCACCCCTTTCCCCATCCCCCCGGGTGGCTGCCCGCACCAGCAAGCCCTGCTCGTAACTCAAGGCAAGGGCGTTGCCGTCGATCTTTAGTTCGCCCACCAGGGGCAACTCGGCCCAGGGTTTGCCAGCCTCAGGGGGCCGATCCAGGGCCCCGAGCAGGCGTCGATACCAGGCCTCCAATTCAGCGGTGTTGAAGGCGTTATCGAGGCTGAGTAAGCCGATTCGATGGGCCACGCTGGAAAAGCCCTTTGCCGGACTGCCGCCGACCCGCTGGGTGGGGCTATCGGGGCTGATTAGTGCTGGATCGGCGGTTTCGAGTTCGGCGAGTTCTCGGTAGAGCTGGTCGTAGACCGAATCCTCCATCAGGGGAGCATCCAGCACGTAGTAGGCGTGGGCTGCTCGGGTGAGCAGCCGCCTCAGCTCTTCGGCGCGGGCCTGGCTCACGGCAGGGCTCAGGCGGCCATCTTGGTGATGCGATCAACCCGCCACTGCTCCTCCACCTTCGTGAAGGTGAAGTCGAGGGGCAACTCTTCGCTGCCGTCGGATTTGAGCTTCACCGTCAGCATGATTAAGCCGTCCTCGATCCGGGGCCGTCCCGATTTGAGGTTGCGGTATTTGTTGAGCTGCAGGCCAGCCAGGAAGCGGATGAATTGCTGGCGGTTGACGTGGGAGCGGTAGTTCTTGGTGGTGAGCAGGTAGGCCCCATCCACCTGGCCACTGGCCACCTGGGTGAAGAACTGCTTGATCAATGGGTTGATGCCGCGGGCGCTGAGCACCAACTTCACCGCATTGACGGTCCAGTAGAGGAGCAGGGAACCAGCGCCGGCCAGTAGGGCCTTCGAGCCGATTTCGCGGGTCACACCCCAATCCATTGCGTTTGTCGCTTTGCTGTGAGATCCAGAGTCTGACCGACGACCCTCAACTTTTGGTGATGGCGTCGGCACCGGCCACAATGCAGCGGTGTATTGGCTGCTGCCAGGTGCCCCTCGAGCCGCTGCTGCCCCTGTTCCACCGGCTCAATCGGGAACACTTCGAAGGCAGCCTGGCCCCGAAAGGGCTGCCGATGGTGGAGGTGCGCTGGAGTGATGGCCGCCTCAGCCGCACCGCGGGCCTCTATCGAAGGGGTCGCCACGCCGATGGCAGTGATCTCTGCGAGATCGTGCTCTCGCGGCCCCTGCTCGAGCCCCTACCGAGGGAGGCCACCTTGAGCACCCTCTGCCACGAAATGATCCACGCCTGGGTGGACCGGGTGCTGGGCGCCCAGGAGGTCCATGGCCCCGAATTCCGCAGGCGGATGGGGGCGATCAATGCACTTCAGGATGTTTTCCAGGTGAGTGTGCGCCACCGTTATCCGGTTCCTGCCCGCTCAAGCCGCTGGCTGGCCCGCTGTCCCAGCTGTGGGATCCAGGCCCCCTACCAACGGCGTGTCAGTGGTTTGGCCTGCAAGCTCTGTTGCGAGCGCTTCCACGGCGGCCGTTGGCATCCCAGCTGCCTATTGGAATTTGAGGCGGCGGCTTAGCCTCAAAGCCATGGGTGTGTTTCTTTGGACCCTGGAATTTGGGGGCCTGGCCATTGCCCTGGTGGGCATGGGCCGGGAGCGCTGGCTGGCGGCTCGGCGCCGATAGGTTGGGGCAATGACTGATTCCTGGTCTGACGACGATCGGCTCTCGCGCCTTGTTAACGCGGGTCGTCAATTGGTGGATGGGGTTTCCGGTGCTCGCCCTGGCTCCCGGGGGGCATCGCGCTCGGCCTCCCGCAACCCAGGGCGGGGCCGTCCAGCTGGGGTGCCCCGGTTCGACCAGCTCGGTCGCTGGGTGGAGGACAAGCTGGATCGAATCCTTGAAGACGACGAAGATTGGCGTGAGCCCTGGCAGGAAGCTCCCCCGCAAAAACCCTCCCGTCGCCCCTTGGAGGCGATCTCAAGGCGAAGGGGCATTGCACCTGCTGCTGCACCTGCTGCTACTCAGCTAGATGCCGATGGCTGGCCAGAGGATGGGGCCTTCGCCGTAGCCCGCTGGCAGCGCCCCCCCAGTTCCGTTGAAGCTGCTGCTGAGGTTGCCCCTGAAAGTGCTTTTGATGGTGCTAGCACCAATTCCAGGCCCCTGCCCCGCTCCACCCGCCGCCGCTAGGGCTATCTCGTTTCGGTGTTAGCCGGGCTGGCGCTTGCAGGCCCAAGCCAGGTTTCCAGCTGGGGTGAAAACACCTCTCGAATCACGGTGAGCTCCTTGCCCCCACGGAAGAAGCGATAGTGCCTACTCCAAAAGGGTCCTGGGAAGCCAAAACGCTCCTCCAGCCAGGGGGCGTCCACCTGGGCCAGCCCATCCACCTCCCGAAACAGCTCGGCCCGGTGGCTGGTCAGGCTGCGCCAAATCGGTTGGTCCCGCTCCTGCAGGTAGGTGTCTGCCTGCTGCTGGTTCCACCAGCTCTCGGCCCAGGCCAGGGTTTGTTCCCCACAGCACAGCCAGACCTGCCGGCGCAATAGGGGCGCAGTTAGTTCGGCCACCTCTTCGGGCAGGGGACTGCCGTCGGTAGGGAAATCGGTTTCCGGGGCCATGCCGATCAGTTCGATCTCCACCGGTATCCCGCTGAGGCTTTCAAGATGGCGAGTAGGGCTGCCATCACCCAGTAGTAGTAGGCGCCAAGGGCCCGTAAGGGAGCTGCCCGCCAGGCCCTGCAGAACAGCTGTTTTCGAGGCTTGCCAGGTTGGTGGAGGGGAGATCAGCAAAGCCGATTTGGGGCCAGGATGGCCACCAGGCTAGGAAGATCTGAGTTCCAGCCCCCCTGCAGTGAGGATGGCGGATAGAAGTAGGGGGCAGTCCGTGGTGCGCAGGCAAGCCAGACAGCCCTTGGCCGATGTGGTTGTCACCAATTTCCACGCCCGCTACACGGGGGTTTCAGCCACGATTCAGGCCCTGGTGCCCCTGCAACGTCGGCAGTGTTCCATTGGTGTTTGGGATTGGGGCCGGCTTGAGTTGTCCGGAGCTGTGGGTTGGCGGGGGGTATGGAGCCAAGGCTGGTCAAAGCCCCAGCAGGGCCATTTCAGGATTTGGCATGCGCGGCGCGATATTGAAATTCTGATGGGTTTGTTTCTTCGCTCCGTTTTGGGCCAGCCCTGGAAAGTTTTATTTACTTCGGCTGCGCCAAAACCACCGGGCAGGTGGCTGAACTGGTTGATAGGCCGCTGTGATGCGGTAATTGCCACATCGGATCGCTCAGCCGACTTTCTGCCCTGTCGCAGCGTTGTTATTAACCATGGCGTCGATACGGTTTTCTATTCACCAAATCCCTTCCCCAGTAAGTCTGACATGCCCCGATGCTTACAAGCTAATCCCTTGAATTTTCATCAGCAATGGATTGGAGCATTCGGACGGATTCGTCTAAGTAAGGGAACTGATTTACTGGTGGAGGCGCTGCTTCGAGTGCTACCTGATTATCCAGGATTTTCAGCATTTTTTACGGGTCTTTGCCAGGAAAAAGACCAACCTTTTCTGGATAACTTAAGATCAAAAATTGCAGCTCATAATCTTTCTGAAAGGATTTTATTCCTTGGGGACTTGGATCGCAAGTCGGTTCGTGACCTATATAGAACTTGCGTTTTGGCAGTGGCTGCATCCCGTTCTGAGGGTTTTGGTCTGACTCCCCTAGAGGCGATGGCCTGCGGCACCCCTGTTCTTACTTCGATGGCAGGGGCTTGGCCCCAAATAGTTGATTCCCGCGTTGGCGAGCTATTTCAAACTGGAAATGTCGATGAGCTGGCTTTAAAAATGGCTGCCTTGATCTCTGATCAATCCCGGTTGGCTGAATTGGGGCCAGTTGCCCGCGCAAGGGCTGTCGATCATTATGGGCTTGACCTAGAGGCAAATTCCATAAATCAGCTTTACGTTGGATTGGCAGGTTGAGTAAAGAAATGGTGCAACCAAATCGGCTCACTTGCGATCTGACAGAACTGTTTGCTGGTTCACTGGGTCGCGGTGGCTTTTATGGGATTGCCCGCGTGGTGGCGGAGATAGCCAACGGGCTTAGTCAAATTGAGCCGGAGTTGGATCATGTCGTTTACTTTGCAGGTATAAATTGTTTTGTAGTTGTAGATTTTGATTTTGAATTATTTGCCTCTGGCAGGCCTGCAAAGCTTGGCTTTGAAGTGCAAAGATTGCTGTTCAGCCTGGATCAACAGTTGTTTCGCCTCAGGACTTTTCTGCCAAGGTTTCTCCACGACTGTTTGAGAGATTGGCTGACTAAAGTGCTTAGTGGTAGGCATTCACGATTTTTAGATACTAAGGTAAACCGCGTTCTCTTTTCAGCGGCCAGGCCAAAATTCATTGCCAGCTATCTCAAGCTCTTAGAATTAATCAATGCCCGGGGTTCTGGCCAATGGCGCCTGGCTAGCCTGCTGCACGACTTTTTCCCCCTACTGGATCAATATGATCGGCCAGGTAGGGGATTTGTTGACCAATTTTGCCGCGACAATGCCCTGATACTGGAATCTTCAAGTTATGTATTTGCAAATTCCTATTTCACTAAGCAGTGTCTTTTAGAGCTACAAAGCCGGGATCTAATGCCAGCCAGTGCAGAGGTCCATGTGGCGCAGCTTGCCCATGAGTGCCGCACTCCCAACATGGGCTCGCCCATAGCCGGAATTGGTAAGAATTTTTTTCTTGCCGTGGGCTGCCGTCCTGGCCGTAAGAATTTAGAAATACTGCTTGATGCCCTATTAATACTTAATGAATCTGATCCTGATGGTTGTCACTTGGTTTTGGCAGGGGCGGCACGCACTTCCACAAAAAGATTACTCAAGCAGCCAAGATATCAAAATATTCACCCTAAAATTCACATCCAAGTGACCCCCTCCCAACCTGAGCTTGTGGAACTTTATCAACGGGCCCTGGCAACAGTGCTACCTAGCTATAGTGAAGGCTGGGGATTGCCAGCCTCTGAATCCCTATGGTTGGGCACGCCAGTCTTGGCTTCTGATACACCAGTTATGCATGAAGTCTGTGGAGATTTGGGTTTGTACTTTTCTCCGGATCAACCCGCTGAATTGGCTAATTTGATGCAGAGGTTGCTGTGCGAACCGCTTTTTCTTGAGGCAAAAAGACTGAGTATTCAAAACTCCCATACTGATCTACGGAAATGGGCCCAAACAAGTGCTGATATTGCCTCTGTGTTGCTTGCTGGTGATTCTCCCAAATATTGTATGGAGATATAAATGCCATTGTCCTTGGCAATAGTGAAGCAAAAGTTTTTAGCCTTTGGTGGGGCTGAAAAAGTAATTAATGAGGCAATCAAGGCTTTTTATGCCAATCAAGCAATTGAGCTTTCGATTTTGGCTCGTTCATGGAGCCTTCCTCCAGAAATTGCCACAGGTCAGAATTGTCGTGTAATCCGTTGTAACCCATTTTTCTTGGGAGGAGCGATGCGCTCTCGCTCCTTTGTGCGGGCCGTATCCAGGCAGCTCCCTAATTTTGATTTGGTTCAGGCCCATGAGCCCATTCCTGGTGCCCATATCTATCGTGCTGGTTCAGGCTTGCACGCCCAATGGTTGAAGCAGGTGGCCCATGGCCGCACTGCTCGGCAGCGACATCAACTTTTTCAGGAGCCAAAACACCAGGCGGTGCTACAGCTGGAGCGGGAGATGTTTGCGCACCCCTCCCTTAGGGCTGTGATTGCTAACTCCCAGATGGTTGTTGATGACCTTGCTGAGCTCTATCCCAACTTTGACAAGGAACGGGTCCACCTGATTTGGAACGGTGTTGACCACCAGCGCTTCTCCCCTGAAAGAAGAAGCGCTCTATGTCAGGAGAGCCGAGATAATCTTGGCATACCAGCCAACTCGCAGGTTCTTTTGATTCTTGGTTCAGGTTGGCATCGTAAGGGCCTGTCCACTGCCCTTGAATTTATGGCGTTGCTACCTGAATCTGTAATCCTTTTGATTGCCGGAAAGGAATCCCACCCCAAGCGATTCCGTAGCGCTGCTGAATCGCTTGGTATAGGCAAAGACAGACTCCGATGGATTGGTCCGACTTCTAATCCAATTCAGCTCTTTGCAGCAGCAGATGTATTTGTACAGCCTTCCATGTATGACCAGATGCCCAATGCATCTTTGGAGGCCATGGCCTGTGGTTTGCCAGTTGTCGTTAGCCGCACTTCAGGAACTCGGGACTTAATTGATGAAGGAGGTGAGGGTTTTGTGAGAGATTGGCACGAAGCGCCCGATTGGGTTGAGCCAATCCTGCATGCGCTCGAGTATTCTGAGTCAATGGGTCAGGCCAGTTATCGGCGAGTTTTGCCGCTTACTTTTGAGCGCATGCTTGTTGAGTGGTTGGCCTTATACAAAGAATTGCTGCCCTCTTCGTTCTCCTCTTAGTTCCGCGGCCATGGCCTATTCCATTGTCCATACCGAATCTTCGATTGGTTGGGGCGGTCAGGAAATGCGAGTCTTGTCTGAGGCCAGGGGTTTTATTGAGCGTGGACATCGTGTAACGGTGCTGGCACCCCCCAATGCGCAGCTAGTAGGTCGGGCAGTTGATTACGGAGTTCCGATTAAAACTGTTCCAATTTTTGGCCGGAACTTGCGAGCTTTCCTTTGTTTGAGAGCGGCATTAGTTGCCCTGCATCCGGATGTAATTAATACCCATAGTTCTACGGATAGTTGGTTAGTGGCATTGGTTCTATTGACCCTATGGCGGAGGCCAAAGGTTGTTCGTACGCGCCACATATGTGCTCAGCCCAGTCGAAGTTTAACGACTCGGTGGCTTTATCAAAATGCTGCCCAGAGAGTTGTAACCACTGGCGAGGCTATTCGCCGTCAGATTGTTTCAATTGGGGTGCCAGCTGACCAGGTATTCTCTATTCCAACTGGTATAAATCCAGATAAATTTGTTCCCGGTTCTGCCGATGGGGCCAAGTCTCTTTTGGGGCTTGAAGGCCTTACTGTGATTGGCCTGGTGGCAACCATTCGTTCTTGGAAAGGGCATCGAGTTTTGATCGACGCCGTAAGAGATTTTTCTGCGGATAACGTCAGGGTGGTTTTTGTTGGTGATGGCCCCATTCGCCAGACTCTTGAGAAGGAGATTTGCGATGCGGGTTTGGCTTCTTTATTTATTTTTGCAGGGCATCAGCAGAATGTGTTGCCTTGGTTGCAGGCCATGGATATTTTTGTACTTCCTTCCTATGCAAATGAGGGTATCTCGCAGGCCTTGGTCCAGGCAATGATGGCCTCAATACCTGTCGTGACGACTACCGCAGGTGCAATTCCTGAGGTTGCCAGGAACCGTGAAACTGCTTTTGTAGTCCAACCTAATGATCCGATCCAGTTACGTGCCGCGATTGTTGAGTTGATGGCTAACCCTTCGCTAGCTAGCGAATTGGCGATGCGTGCCCGTGAGTTTGTTTTAACCCATCACAGCGAGGCCGGAATGCTTTCTGAGATGGACCAATTGTTTACAACAGTTCTGCAGAGTTGATTTGGGTTATGGGTGCGTCTGAATCTCTCACAGCTATTTTAATATCAAGAAATGCTGCTGAAACCATCGGCAAGTGTCTAGCATCATTGAATTTCTGCCAGTCGATTGTGATTGTTGACGGCGGCAGTACCGATCAAACTGTCGATATTGCGAGGTCATTTGGCGCTGTTGTTATTATTGAGCTGGATTGGCAGGGTTTTGGAGTGCAAAAGCAGCGGGCCCTTGATCTTGTCAACTCCGGCTGGGTATTTTCTATTGACTGTGATGAGGTTGTGCCTGCCCAGCTTGCCAAAGAAATTAAAACTGTCTTATCCGCACCGAAATATTCTGTCTATCGGATGCCTCGCTTAAATCATCTTTGCGGGCGTGCCGTTCGTGTCGCGGGATGGTACCCCGATTACGTTAATCGCCTATTTCTTGCCGGATCTGCTAGATTTAATTCAAATGCTGTTCATGAATCTTTGGTTTTTGAGGGTTCCGCAGGAATATTAAGATCTAATCTTTTGCATTATACCTATTCTTCCTATGGAGCTGCGGTTGAGAAAATGAATGCCTATTCATCTATTGGGGCGGAATCTCTCAGGCAGCGGCGCAGGTCGATCAATCATTTTACCCCAGTCCTTAGGGCTTTATATAGATTTTTATCCTGCTATTTCCTGCGTTTTGGATTTCTGGGGGGCATTGACGGTCTCACTGTTTCTTCGTTACAGGCTTTTGGGACCTATCTGAAATACTTAAAGGCTTTGGATTGAGGTTGGGTTTAGGGGGATGCGGAAACTGACAAGTTGCGTTGTACCCCATTGCTTTCAATGGCAGCACCTTCTCCGGTAGTGCGTCTAAGTGTCCAACCGCTAACACCTATGCGTTCACCAATTGCTGCAGAGGCAATTGTGCCCTGAATTTGAAAAATTGCAGAGCCGCTTCCTGACGGGCCTTGAATCACCCCAATTAGCACTGGAGTTGAGTTTTCGGTTACTTGCGCCGTCTTTGAGTTCAGTGATTTGCCTATGGGAACTTGTATGAGTGGCATGTTGCTTGCTCCATTTGCCGGCAGTTGGGCCAGTTCCTCCATCCATGGTTCTTGCTGTGGTGGGGGTGGAGGAAGGTTTTCATCTAGGTGAACGGGCAGCTTTTTACCGGCAACTTCCCTTGCCGTTTGGCTTGTGGCTGTCTTGAGTTGGTTAAGTAATAGGAGATTTCTCTCTTCTGTGGCTGTCCTTTGATTGGTTTGCCAGAGACCAAAAGCCATCAAACTAGTTCCAAGGATGGCGATACCTGCGGTGGCTGCCACCCATACTGCCCTTTCTTTGCCAATAGGAATTTTGCGAGCTTGGATTTCCTTTACAACCACCTCAACTGGATCTAGGTTTATGCTGAACTGCTCTTGAAATACCTGATTTAGCACCTGGTCGGCTTTTAGTTCCCAGTAGGCCCGTGTCGTCGGCTGCTTGCTTGCTGCTCTCAATTGAATCTTATAGCTAGTAGGACCCCAACCATAACAAATATTAGTTCCTAGTCGAGGCCCTTTTGGTTCGATTCCTTCCGGCTTTGAACCTCAAGCCAGAGAAGTAGGGCTGCGGTGTCGGCATGGCTTACACCTGGAATCCGTGATGCTTGGCCTAGGTTGTGTGGTTTAATTTTGCCAAGTTTTTCCCTGGCCTCGTTTGAGAGCGTGGTAATTTCTAAGTAGTTTGTGTTCGTTGGTAGTATCCGCTCGCTTTGAGTTTTGATTTTCTGTATTTGTTGCTGCTGCCTGGCTAAATATCCATTGTATTTGATATCTATTTCTACACCCTCCCTTACGTCTCTATCAATATCATCTGGCGTAAGACCATGGCTTACAAGATCTTGGCTGCTGATGCCTGGCCGCCTAAGTAATTCGGCCAGGCTGATGGAGCCTTTGATTGGTAGTGCAGTTTGCTTGGTAATTGCGATCGCAATTGGATCTGCTTCCTTGATGCGTACCTTCTCTAGGCGTTGGTTTTCCTCGGTCATCGCCCGTTGTTTTCTGCTGTAGATTTCCCAACGACGATCGTCGATTAGTCCCAGTTCTCTGCCAAGTGGGGTTAGTCGACGGTCAGCATTGTCACCGCGCAAGATAAGTCTGTATTCACTGCGGCTAGTAAGCACCCTGTAGGGTTCTTTTAGGTCTTGGGTAATGAGATCGTCGATCATGGTGCCGATATAGCTATTTTCTCGTGAAAAATGTACAGGGTTTTCTCCTTTGACAGAGCGTGCAGCATTAAGCCCAGCCACTAGCCCCTGCGCAGCAGCTTCTTCGTAGCCTGTGGTGCCGTTCAGTTGACCTGCCGTAAATAGGCCCTTGA
>NZ_JAGQBV010000051.1:0-14362 GCF_024345815.1 Cyanobium sp. HWJ4-Hawea
AGGTCAATAACGGTTGCCTCAGCAAGTTGAACGCCGCCGACCAGAAGACAGTCAGCAGCTTGATTGCAGGCATTAATGCCGCCGCCAAACTCCAGCCCAGCAGCAACTAGCTCCCCGCCCCAGCCAAATAATGCGACGAGCTCTGCCGCGGTTATGGGTCAGGGGTGATCTGGATGGATTTCTGGGCCTCGGCCTAGACAACCTGATCCAGATCCTCCTGATCGTGGGTCTCTGCCGCGGGGTATTGGGCTATCCCGACAAGTTGATATTTGGGGCAATCCTGCCGGCCACCGGCATCAGCCTGGTAGTTGGCAACTTCGCCTATGCACGCCAGGCCTACCTAATTGCCAAAAGTGAGCAGCGCTGGGATCGAACGGCCCTGCCTTATGGCATCAACACCGTGAGCCTGTTTGCCTTCGTTTTTTTAGTGATGTTGCCGGTGAAGCTGGCCGCCCTGGGCCAGGGCTTGGCGGAAGCGGAAGCGGTGCAACTCTCCTGGCAAGCGGGTCTGGTGGCCTGCCTGGGATCGGGGCTAATTGAAGCAACAGGGGCATTTTGCGCCGGCTGGCTAAGGCGCTGGCTGCCCCGTGCGGCCCTGCTTTCCACCCTCGCCGGCATTGCCCTGGGCTACATCGCCCTCGGTTTTCTGCTGCGCACCTACGCCCAACCGGTAGTGGGTTTGGCGGTGCTCACGGTGATCTTGATCACCTACTACGGCCAGGTGCGCCTGCCCCTTCCGGGAGGGTTGGTGGCGGTCCTTGTGGGCATCCCCCTGGCCTGGGCCAGCGGCCTGATCCATATCGATGCAGCCAGCTGGAGTAGCAATACGGCCCAACTGGGCCTGCGCTGGCCCCAACTGCAACTGGGGGCCCTATGGATGGCCCGCGGCCAACTCCTCCCCTGGCTGGGGGTGATAGTGCCCATGGGCCTTTTCAACGTGCTCGGTTCCCTGCAAAACCTGGAAAGTGCAGAAGCGGCCGGCGACCGCTACCCGGTGCGCAGCTCCCTATTGATCAACGGCCTGGGCACCCTTGCGGCGGCAGGCCTGGGCTCCTGTTTCCCCACCACCCTCTACATCGGCCATCCAGCCTGGAAGGCCATGGGAGCGCGCATTGGCTACTCCTGGCTTAACGGTTTGGTGATGGGCCTGGGCTGCCTGTTTGGCCTGTTTGGAGTGGTGGGCCAGCTCGTGCCGATCGAGGCCGGCATGGCCATTGTTTTGTATATCGGCATCGTGATTGCCGCCCAGGCCTTTCAAGCCACGCCCCGCAGCCATGCCCCCGCCGTGGTCCTGGGGCTGTTGCCGGGCTTGGCGGGGTGGGGAGCCCTGATGCTGAAGGCGGGCCTTAGGGCCGGTGGGGCGGGCAATGGCGCCCACCCCTTTGGCCCGGAAATGCTGGGCCAGTTAGCCCAGGCGGATGTTTGGGCCAGTGGCGCCTTTGCCCTGGAGCAGGGCCAAATCATTGCGGCAATGCTGCTTTCTGGGTTGCTGGTATTTGTGATTGAGCGGCGCTTTTGGGCCGCCAGTGCCTGCGCTGCCATCGCCGCGGCCAGCTCCTGGCTTGGCGTAATTCACGCCTGGCGGTTTACCCAGGCCGACACCGTGCTCAAGCTGGGCTGGGGAGCCGGCAGCTCCTGGGCCCTTGGCTATGCGCTCATGGCCGGCCTACTGGCCCTTACTGCCCTCGGAATCCGCCCTGGCTCCGGCCACAAGCCATAGGGCCACCACCACGACCATCCCGATAAACCAACGGGCTTCAAAAAGCCAGCCACCTAAATGGATCAGCGGCTGGAAAAACCAGTGGTTTATCACCAAAACCACCAACAAAATCAGCCCTAAGGAGGCCATGGCCCCTGCCTACATCCCTGGGAGCAGTACAGCACCAGCGCGCAGCACCTGCCAACTGCCAATTTGCCCATCGAGCTGGCCAGTGGGCTGCCCGGCAGACTGATCTATCCAGGCAATCACAGTGCTGGCCTGGCCCGTTGCCTTGGGCCAAGGCAGGGGCCCCAAAAGGGGCAGCTGGGGGAATAGGGCAGCCGCCTCCTCTGGCGAACTGGCCGGCTCCGCCCCGGATGGATTGGCGCTGGTGGTGGCCAAAGGGCCGCTGAGCTCCAGCAACCGGCAGGCCTGGGGGCAGGCCGGCACCCGAACCCCCAGGCTTGAGCCCCCGGGATTAAGGGCCTCAATTACTGGCCCATGGGCCGGCAGCACCAGGGTGAGGGCCCCTGGCCAGCCCAGCTCCGCCGCGGCCAACCACTCGCTGCGCCAGGGAACCTCCAAGGCCTCCTGTAATTGCTCCAGGCTTGCGCCCATCAGGATCAGGGGCTTCTCCGCCGGCCGCCGCTTGAGCTCCCAGAGCAGGGCCGCCCGACTCGGAATTACCCCCAGGGCCGGCAGGGTGTCGGTGGGAAATAGGGCGAGTTCACCGGCCCACAAACGGGCCGCCAGGAGCTCGGGCTCCAGCAGGCGCCAAGGGGGAATGGGGCTCATGGCAAAGGTCTCCGGGCAGCAACAAAGCGGCTGGTGCCCTCCAGGTCGGGGTGGGCGGTGACTTCACCAAGCCCATGGTCAGCCAAAAGGGCTTGCACCGCGGTGCTTTGGTCGTGGTGATGCTCAACAAACAGCCAGCCCCCCGGCGCCAAAGCTGCCGTGGCATCAACCGCAATCGCCCGCAGGGCCTTGAGACCATCGGCTCCGCCATCAAGGGCCGTGATCGGTTCGTGCTCCTTCACCACCGGCTCCAGATCTGCCCATACAGCGGTGGGGATATAGGGGGGATTGGCCACCACCACCTCCAGCTGCCCCCACCATGGCCGCAGGGGCTCCCACCAGCTGCCCTGCAAAAGCTCCACCTGCTTGGCCTGCAGATTGGCCCGCAAATTCTCCTGGGCAATGGCAATCGCCCCAGGGCTTAGCTCCACCGCCAACCCCCTACTGAGCGGCCAGGCCTGGGCCAGGGCCCTGGCAATGCAGCCCGAACCCGTGCCGAGATCGGCCCATAGCTGGGGTGGATCACCTTCCCGCACGGCCAAGGCCAGCTCCACCAGCAATTCGGTCTCCTGGCGTGGAATCAGCACCCCCGGGGCCACCAGCAGTTGCAAATCGCGCCAGGGGCACAACCCCACCAAATACTGCAAGGGCTCAGCGGTGCTGAGATGGCGGCGCCAGAGCTGCTCCAGCCCATCGAGCGACTGGCTCAATCGGACGCTGGCGCTGGGATCAAGACGCAGCGATTGCAGCGCAGTCCAGGGAAGCCCACCGCCCAGATCAACCAACCAATCCAGGTCGGCAGCGCGGCCACCAACTGCCAATTGGCGCTGGCGCCAGGCGAGCAGATCAGCTCCACAGGGGAGGTCTTGGCCCGCGGGGGGCTTGGCTTCACTGCGCTGGTGGAGGGCCATCAAGCCAGGCTAAGTGGGCCGCCACCAGAGGCCCGGCTCGGCCTTTAGCAAGCCGCCCAACTCCAGTTGCAGCAAGCGGGTAGACAGCTCTGCTGGGGGTTCGTTTAGGGCTGCACAAAGCCCCTCGAGGGAGGCCCCCTGACCCACGGCAGCCAGCAGGGCCCGATGGGCCCCTGGGTTTGGGAGGGAATTGGCTGCCAACTCCGGCTTGGGGGCCAACTCCGAATTGGCTGCCAGCAAGGGGCCGGGACCCAACTGATGCACCAGATCGGCCGGATCCAACAACACACTGCCGGCCCGAGCCAGTAGGCGGTTGCTGCCGGCCGCCGAGACCTTGCCGGGGTCGGCCGGCACGATCCAGAGGGGTAGGTCTTGGCGCCAGGCCAATTCTGCGGAGAGCAGGGCCCCGCTTTGCATTGGGCATTCAACCAAGACCACGCCGGCAGCAAGGGCCACCTGGAGCCGATTGCGGGCAGCAAAATTGCCGGCCCTAACGGCCGCCCCCGGGCCCTGCTCACTCACCAACAACCCCTGCTCCGCAACCTGGCGCTGCAGGGCACCGTGGTGGCGCGGATAGACCCGCTCTACAGGAGTACCCAACACCGCCACCGGCCTGCCACCGCGGGCCAGGCAGCCCTCGTGGACTGCCGCATCAATGCCTTCAGCCAAACCACTGACCACGGGCCAACCCGCCTGGGCAAGGGCAGCCCCCAGGGCCCTGGCCATGGAACGCCCTGGCACGGAAGGATGGCGGGTGCCCACCACCGCAATCGCCTGTCGGCGAGCTAGCTGGGGCCAGAGCGAACCCCGTCCGCGCCAATAGAGCCCCAGGGGTGGGCGCTCCAGCTTGTGCAGGGCTGGCGGGAAAGCCCGATCACCGGGCAGCAGCACCCGGCGCACTTGGGCGGATCGGGCCAACTTGGCCAGGGGCTCGGGCCCCCAACGCTGCCGATAGCTGGCGATTTGCTGCAGCAGGCTGGGACCAAAACCGGGCAACTCGCCCAGCTCCGCCAGGCTCGCCCGCCAGGCCCCAGACCAATCACGCCAGCGGGCTTCGATCAGGGCCAGCCGCGCCGAACCCAGCCCCTGGCAACCGCTCCACAGGAGCCACCAAAGCCGCTGCTCGGATTTCCACTGCTCAGCCGCGACTAGCTCAGCTGCGACTAGCTCAGCTGCTCCCAGAGAAGACAAGAACCCGCCCGCAAACGCCAGTACAAATGTACTGCACTCCTACTGCGGGCCCCGCTCTAGGGCCCCTATCGCTGCGGCCAGGTCGGCGGGCAGCCGGCGCAGCAATTTGCGCTGGCCTGGCCCGGCAGTTAGGTCCACCAGCACCAGCTCCACCCGGGCCTCCGCCGCCAGCACCCCATCGGGCCCCACAAACCAACTGCGCCAGGGCAATTTCACCCCCTTGCGCGGCAACACCTCACTGCAAAGCTGCACCCGATCGCCATGGAGCAAGGCCTGCTTGTAATCCAGGGCCAGGTGCACCACAGGCAACTCCAAACCCCGGCCTGAGAGATCGGCGTAGGCCAGGCCCACCGCCGCCAGGGCCTCCACCCGGGCCTCCTCGAGCCAGGCCAGATAGGCGCCATGCCACATCACGCCGGCATGGTCGGTGTGCTGGGGCAACACCCGGCGCTCCAAAAGCCACGGCCTGGGCTGGGGATTAATCCCCGAAATATCCATCACGGTCTGCGATTGCAATTGGTGGTGCCGGCAAAACGGCCATAGGCTGAGTCAAAGCCAACTTTTAAACCCTTGTTTCGCAACGTTTTAATCACCGACTCCAATAAGGGCCATGTCGAGGAGATGGTGCGCATGCTGCGGGAGATCCCCGTCGTGCGGCAGGCCCGTTTCAATCTGCTGCACGTGGTGCCCGAGCAGGTCGGCGAAAGCTTTGCCGAGCACTCCCAAAAGGCAGCTGGCCTGGCGGCCGAAACGGTGGCTCGCCTGGGCCTCAGCCCCAACGAGGTCAACACCATCATCCGCCAGGGGGACACCAAGCAAACCGTGCTCAAGGTGGCAGATGAGCTCAATTCCGACCTGATCGTGATTGGCTCCAGGGGCCTGAGCCGCCTCCAAGCAATTCTCAGCAACAGCACCAGCCAATACGTATTTCAGCTCTCCACCCGGCCGATGCTGCTGGTGCGCGACGACCTCTACGTACGTCACATCAACCGGGTGCTGGTGACCGTAGATGGCACGGGCGTGGGGGACGACGCCCTCAAGTTGGCCTGTGAGCTAGTGCGGGAAATCCCCGGCGGCAGCCTGATTGGCGTGCACGTCAGCCGCCAGGACATCACCCCCTCTCGCGGTGGCAAAAACCCTGCCGATGAGGCCCTAAGCAAGGCCGTGCAGAGGGCCCGAAGCTACGGGGTAGAGCTGAAAACCCTTCACCGCACCGGCGACATCGGCCGCAACGTCTGCGCCGCTGCTGAGGAAGCCAAGGCCGATCTGGTGGTGATCGCATCCCAGGACCGCCGCCCAGTGGTGGCAAGGGGGCTGGTAGACATCGATCGCCTGCTGAGCAGCTCCGTAAGCGATTTCATCCGGGTCCATGCCCCTGCCCCAGTGCTGCTGGTGCGCGAACCGGAGCGCAGTTAGGGGAGAGGGCCCTGGCCCTGCAACCGCTCAGCCGCCCTGGCGGCTGTTGGTTTGGATATAAAGCACGATCAAAAACACGGCCGGAACCAACACGAACATGAGGCTGGCAACAAAGCCGAGGTCGTTGGTTTCCATGGTTATCGGATTCGAGCCGTGAGACGGTAATCGGACGTTATCACCGTCAAATGGACTGATTCAGTCCGCTTCACCGCTCGTTGCGGTTGGCTCCTCTTCCAGCCCCTCCTCTTCCAGCCCCTCCTCCTCCAGCCCCTCCTCTTCGATTGGCTCCGGCGGAGCAGGCCAGGCCGTGGGCCCCTCGGGCAGGGGCTGGGCCATGGCGGCTGCCATCGCGTTTTCCTTGTCAGCCAAGCCCACCTGGGGCCTGGTGAGCACCAGCACCGATTGCTGCACCAGGGCCTGGCAGGCCAGGCGCCAATTCTGGGGACGCCCCCGCAACTTCTTCTCCTCAACCGTGGTGCGACCAGTGAGAGCCATCTCAGATATGGCCTCTGGCACCTCCACAAAACAGGTGATGCATTGGCCGCAGCCACCGCAATTTCCCAGCTTTCCCTTTAGGCCGTAGAGCTCGATGCCCTCACGTAGGGCCACCTCGCGCAGGTTTTCGCCCGGATAGCACTCCACATCACGCTCTTCCCGTACAAATCGAATTACCGGCATGGCTAGGGCACCTGAATGCTGATCATTCTGGCGGAGGCCCCGATGACCCCGGCCGTTGCGCTCCGTAACCTGACGCGCCGCAGGGCCCATCTCACCCTTACGATCGCCGCACCCACTCCAGAACTACTCCCCATGGGATTGCCCTGGTATCGGGTGCACACCGTGGTCATTAACGACCCGGGCCGCCTCTTGGCAGTGCACCTCATGCACACCGCTCTGGTTGCCGGCTGGGCCGGCTCCATGGCGCTTTACGAACTTGCAATTTTTGATCCCTCCGACGCGGTCCTGAACCCGATGTGGCGGCAGGGCATGTTTGTCATGCCCTTCATGGCTCGCCTTGGCGTTACCGGCAGCTGGGGAGGCTGGAGCATCACCGGCGAGACCGGTGTAGACCCTGGCTTCTGGAGCTTTGAAGGTGTGGCAGCAGCCCACATCGTTTTCAGTGGTCTGCTTTTCCTTGCTGCCATTTGGCACTGGACCTACTGGGATCTGGAGATCTGGCAGGACCCCCGCACCGGCGAACCTGCCCTAGACCTGCCCAAAATCTTTGGCATCCACCTACTGCTCGCAGGCCTGGGTTGCTTTGGCTTCGGAGCCTTCCACCTCACCGGCGTCTTTGGCCCAGGCATGTGGGTCTCAGATGCCTACGGGGTTTCGGGCCACCTAGAGGCGGTACAGCCCTCCTGGGGGCCAGAGGGATTTAACCCGTTTAACCCTGGCGGCATCGTGGCCCACCACATTGCTGCGGGCATTGTGGGCATCATCGCCGGCATCTTCCACATCACCTCCCGGCCGCCGGAGCGCCTCTACAAGGCCCTACGCATGGGCAACATTGAAACGGTATTGGCCTCGGCCATCGCAGCTGTTTTCTTTGCTGCCTTCATCGTCGCCGGAACGATGTGGTACGGCGCCGCCGCCACCCCCGTAGAGCTATTTGGCCCCACCCGCTATCAGTGGGACCAGAGCTACTTCAAAACTGAAATCAACCGCCGGGTCCAAACCGCCCTCGATGGCGGAGCCTCAATGGAACAGGCCTATGCCTCGATTCCAGAAAAGCTGGCCTTCTACGACTACGTAGGCAACAGTCCCGCCAAGGGCGGTCTGTTCAGGGTTGGTCCGATGGTCAATGGCGATGGCCTGCCCACCGGCTGGCTGGGTCACATCTCCTTCACCGATAAGGACGGCCGCAACCTCGAGGTGCGCCGTCTGCCCAACTTCTTCGAGAACTTCCCCGTAATTCTCCAAGACCAGGACGGCATTGTGCGAGCCGACATTCCGTTCCGCCGCGCCGAAGCGAAGTACTCCTTCGAACAGACAGGCGTAACGGCGACCGTCTTTGGCGGCGCTCTAAACGGCCAAACCTTCACTGACCCCGCCGATGTGAAGCGTCTCGCCCGCAAGGCCCAGCTCGGCGAAGCCTTTGAATTCGACCGCGAGAAGTACCACTCCGATGGCACCTTCCGCAGCTCACCGCGCGGCTGGTTCACCTTCGGCCACGCAGTATTCGCCCTGCTCTTCTTCTTCGGCCACATTTGGCACGGTGCCCGCACCCTCTACCGCGATGTGTTCGCCGGCATCGATCCAGACCTGGGCGAACAGGTTGAATTCGGTCTGTTCCAGAAACTGGGCGACCGTTCCACCCGTCGCCTACCCGAGGGCTACGTGCCCCCGGCCGGTTCCACCCTCAGCTGAACCCAGGAGAAACCATGGAAAGCTTTGCCTACATCCTGATCCTGGCCCTGGCCATTTCAACCCTGTTTTTCGCCATCGCCTTCCGCGATCCCCCGAAAATCGGCAAGTGATCTAGCCGTTCTCTCTGCATCAATGACTCCGCCCCTGAGCAATCAGGGGCTTTTTTATGGCAAAAGAAGCTGCCAATTAGGGCAATTAAGGGCTGGTTAACCCCTTCCCAAATCCGAAAATGCTGTTTAACTTTAAAAAGTTCACCCGGAACCTCGGGGATGCAATGCCCCTCTTGCCAACACACCGATAGCCGGGTGCTCGAATCACGGGCAGCCGATTGCGGCCGCAGTGTGCGCCGCCGTCGGGAGTGCCTCAACTGCGACTTTCGCTTCACCACCTATGAGCGGGTGGAAACGGTGCCGATCACCGTGGTGAAACGCAATTTCAACCGCGAAACCTTCAACCGCAGCAAGTTGCTGCACGGCGTGCTGCGGGCCTGCGAGAAAACCGGCCTGGCCCACTCCCGCCTAGAGGGTGTGGTGGATGAGATCGAACTGCAGCTGCAGCAACGCAGTGGCCGCGAGGTCAGCAGTGCCGAGATAGGCGAAATGGTGCTCCAACAGCTGGCCGAGATGAGCGAGGTGGCCTATGTGCGCTTCGCTTCGGTGTATGGCCAGTTCAAGGGCATCAGCGACTTTGTCTCCACCCTCGAACGGCTGAACAAGCGCGCCAAGAGCTCTGCCAAAGCCAAGCCCTCCTTGGCAGCCATTGGCTAACTGGACCCAGCCATTGGCTAACTGAGCCCAGCAGTTGCGTCAAGGGCAATTGGCTACAATGGGAGATTGCGTCTGAACTGCTGGCGGGCAGTCCGGGCGAATCCTTCGCACTGCCCCAGGGCAGACCGCCAATCCCCCCATGACCGTGACCCCTTCCGAAGCAAGCCCTGAGGCAAGCACCCAAGCCATCGAAAGCGAGATTGAAGCAGCGCTCGATGCCATTGACGAGCTCGACCTCAGCATTCCGGAAGACGTTCCCACGGCCGATGACCCCAGCAGTCGCGCCAGCCGCAATGACACCGATGGGGTGGGTTTCACCCTCGATGAATTCGCTTCGCTGCTGAGCAAGTACGACTACAACTTCAAGCCCGGTGACGTTGTCAACGGTACGGTTTTTGCCCTCGAATCGAAGGGCGCCATGATCGATATCGGCGCCAAAACCGCCGCCTTCATGCCCCTCCAGGAGGTCTCGATCAACCGGGTTGAGGGCCTGAGCGATGTGCTCCTGCCCGGCGAGATCCGTGAGTTCTTCATCATGAGTGAGGAGAACGAAGATGGTCAGCTCTCGCTCTCCATCCGCCGGATCGAATATCAGCGGGCCTGGGAGCGGGTTCGCCAGCTGCAGAAGGAAGACGCCACCATCTACAGCGAAGTGTTTGCCACCAACCGTGGTGGTGCCCTGGTGCGGGTAGAAGGCCTGCGGGGCTTCATCCCCGGCAGCCACATCAGCACCCGCAAGGCCAAGGAAGAACTGGTGGCAGATTTCCTGCCCCTCAAGTTTCTAGAGGTCGACGAGGAGCGCAACCGCCTGGTGCTCAGCCATCGCCGCGCCCTGGTGGAGCGGAAGATGAATCGCCTGGAAGTTGGCGAAGTGGTGATCGGCACGGTTCGTGGCATCAAGCCCTACGGCGCCTTTATCGATATCGGTGGGGTGAGCGGCCTGCTGCACATTTCCGAAATCAGCCACGAGCACATCGAGACACCCCACACGGTGCTCAATGTGAACGATCAAATGAAGGTGATGATCATCGACCTCGACGCCGAACGCGGTCGGATCTCGCTTTCCACCAAGGCCCTCGAACCGGAACCCGGCGACATGCTCACCGATCCGGCCAAGGTGTTTGAAAAGGCTGAGGAAATGGCCGCCCGTTACAAGCAGATGCTGCTGGAGCAAGCCGAAGATGGTGAATCGATCGATGTCAACGACGACTGAGCCCACCCCTAACCAACCCAGACCAACCAAATGGCCGAGATTTTGCTCCGCGGCACCAATCTCGGCCCCGTTAGTGGGGTCCTATTCGACAAGGATGGCACCCTCAGCCTCAGCGAAGCGAAGCTGATCACCCTGGCCAAGGCCAGGGTTTTTCTTTGTCTTCAGAGGGTTGATCCAGGCCAGCAACCCGAGCTGCAAAACCTCTTAGAGCGGGCCTATGGCCTCAGTGCCTGCGGCACCTTGCTCCACCCAGCTGGCACCACAGCCGTGGCCCATAGGGATCACAATCTGATTTCAACTGCCACCGCCCTGGCCCAGGTGGGGCTGGGCTGGCCCGAAGCCCTGGCCACCAGCGAGGCCGTATTTGCCGAAGCCGATGCCAATGCCGAAGCCGATGGCCAACGCCGTCCGCACGGCAGGCCCACCAGCGACACCACCGCCGGGCTGCTGCCCCTACTGAGCCAATTGCAGGCAGCCGGAGTGCTCTGCGCCGTAATCAGCAACGACGACGTTGCCGGAATCGAGCACTTCCTGGGAAGCCACCAGCTAAGGCCTTTTTTTGCTGGCATCTGGAGCGCCGAACACCGGCCCCGCAAACCGGATCCAGGGGCCATCCATGGCCTCTGCGCCGAATTGGGCCTGGCCGTGGAGCAGTGCCTGCTCATCGGGGACGCCAACAGCGACCTGCAAATGGCTGTGGCAGCAGGCATTCCCCAGCACAGATCCCTCGGTTACACCGCCGCCTGGAGTACGCCGCCGCCCTTGGCTGAATCCCACCCCCTGATTTACCACTGGAATGAATTGACGGTGCTGGCTGCGCCGGGCAAATAGGGGGTGACCCAGGCGAATAGGGTGGGTTGCTATAGCTCAGCAACCAAAGCAGCAGCCGGCATGGGTACAAGCACCAGGTACGTTTTCACCTCCGAATCGGTCACCGAGGGGCATCCCGACAAGATCTGCGACCAGGTGAGTGATGCCGTGCTCGATGCCCTCCTGGCCCAGGACCCGGCCTCGAGGGTGGCCTGCGAAACCGTCGTGAACACCGGTCTTTGCCTGATCACAGGCGAAGTGACCACCACCGCCCGGGTTGATTTCAACAGCCTGGTGCGGGGCGTGATTAAACAAATTGGCTATTCAGGGGCCAGGGCAGGCGGTTTTGACGCCAACAGTGCCGCCGTGCTGGTGGCCCTCGACCAGCAATCTCCCGACATCGCCCAGGGTGTCAATGAGGCCGACGACCACGACGGTGACCCCCTGGATCTGGTGGGTGCGGGCGACCAGGGAATCATGTTTGGCTACGCCTGCACGGAAACCCCTGAGCTGATGCCGCTGCCGATCAGCCTGGCCCACCGGCTGGCCAGGCGCCTGGCCGAAGTGCGCCACAACGGCACCCTGGGCTACCTGCTGCCCGATGGCAAAACCCAGGTAAGCGTTGTCTACGAAGACGACCAACCCGTGGCGATCGACACGATCCTGATCTCCACCCAGCACACCGCTGAGATCGAGGTGCCAGGCGCGGCACCGATCAGCGAGGAGAAGGCCATGCGCGAACAGATCGCCGCCGACCTCTGGCGCCATGTGGTGGAGCCCGCCACCGCCGACCTAAATCTCAAGCCAAACCAGGCCGACACCCGTTTTCTGGTCAATCCCACGGGCAAATTCGTGGTGGGCGGGCCCCAGGGCGATGCGGGCCTGACCGGCCGCAAAATCATTGTGGACACCTACGGCGGCTATGCCCGCCATGGCGGTGGCGCCTTCTCGGGCAAAGATCCCACCAAGGTCGATCGCTCCGCCGCCTACGCAGCCCGCTATGTGGCCAAGGCCCTGGTGGCAGCAGGCCTGGCCCGCAAAGTGGAGGTGCAGTTGAGCTACGCGATTGGCGTGGCAAAACCGGTGAGCATCCTGGTGGAGAGCTTTGGCACCGGCGCCATCGGCAATGGGGAGCTCACCGCCCTAGTGCAGGGGCACTTCGACCTGCGGCCAGGCGCAATCATCGAAACCTTTGGCCTGCGCAACCTGCCCCAACAGCGGGGCGGCCGCTTCTACCAAGACGTGGCTGCCTATGGCCACTTCGGCCGCAACGACCTCGACCTCCCCTGGGAAAACGTCGACAGCATCGCCGCCACCCTGAAGCAGGCCACCGCCCACCACTAGCGAACGCAGCCAATGGCAATGGCCCTGGGCATAGACCTGGGCACTGGCGGGCTGCGGCTGGCGCTGGTGGATGGGGCAGGCGAAATTGCCGCCCAAATCAGCGGCCCTTACCCAAGCCCCTTCCCCGATCCCCAAGGCTGGCGCCAGGGCCTAATTGCCCTATCTGCCCAACTGCCCAAGGAACTGATGGCCCATGTAGCGGCAGTTGCCATCGATGGCACCTCCGGCACCCTGCTGCTCTGCCGGCCCGATGGCAGCCTGTTGGCTGGAGCCCTGGCGGAGGCCCTGCCCTACGGCCAAGCCTGCCCCGATCACTCAGCAGCCCCGGGCGGCGCCAGCTCCAGCGCGGCCCGGGCCCTGGCCCTGCTGGCAAAAGCGGAGGCGGCGGCAGCACGGGGGCCATTTTTGCTGCGCCATCAGGCCGACTGGCTGATGGGTTGGCTGCTGGGGGATTGGCGCTGGGGGGAAGCGGGCAACAACCTGCGCCTCGGCTGGGACCTTGAGCAGCAGCGCTGGATCGAGGCCATTGCCAGCCAAGCCTGGGCGAGCTACCTGCCCGAAATCAGACCCAGCGGCACTGCCCTGGGATCGATCTGCCCTGAGGCGGCCCGGCAGCTAGGCCTAGCCAGGGAGGTGGTGGTGGTAGCTGGAACCACCGATGGCAATGCCGCTGCCCTGGCAGCAGAACCCGGGCCAAACGACGGGGTCGCCATCCTCGGCACCACAACGGTGCTCAAGCAGTGGGCCGATGGGCCCCTAATCGCACCTGGCATCAGCAACCACCAGATCGGCGGCCGCTGGCTTGTGGGTGGGGCAGCAAATGCGGGGGCGGGGGTATTACTGCAGTTTTTTAGCCCCGGCCAAATCGAAGAGCTCAGCAACCAAATTGATCCCCGGCAAAGCACGGGCCTGAAGCTCAGGCCCCAGCCGGGCAAGGGCGAGCGATTTCCGGTCGATGATCCAGAGCTGGAGCCGGTGCTCGGGCCCAGGCCCATCTCAGATGCCCACTTTCTCCAGGCCCTGCTGGAGGGCCTCACCGATCTGGAGCTGCGGGGTTGGCAAAGCCTCGAAGCTCTCGGCGCCCCCAGGGTGGAACGGGTGCTGAGCGTGGGGGGCGGAGCCCGCAATCGCCAATGGCGCCAGATGCGCAGCCTGGCCCTTGGCAAGCCCGTGCTGCTCAAGCCCCAGGCATCGGCAGCGGCGGCTATGGGGCGGCTGGCCCTGGCTTCATGGCAACGACCCTCTGGGGGAATGGAATCTCAATGCCCTCCTGCTCAAATGTCTTCCACACCTCAATCCCCACCTCACTAGCCACACTGATCCCATCCATCGGCCTCTCAATCCAATAGCGAATTGCGTAGGTAATACAGGATTCGTCGTAGCGCAAAAGCAGGCCCTTGGGCTTTGGCTTCGTCAGAACCCGCGGCACCTTTGCTGCCGTGGCCTCCAGTAGGGCAATAACCAGATCTGGTGGATGGTGATAGGCGGCCCCAACTAGCACCTGGCCGCGGCGGTGAGTATCACGAATGCCGCTGTAGGTCACCATCGACTGGGTGAAAAAATCCTGGTTAGGTACAACCAGCTCCACATTGTCGCGATCCCGCCAGAGGGTGGTGGCGCGCAAGCCAAGCTCCAATACCTCGCAGGGATCCTCACCACCGCCAACGGATTCGAGCAGCAACACATCACCGGGACGCACGGAACCCTCCAGCAACAGCCAAAGGCCACTGATGAAGTTGCTAAATATTTCCTTGAGACCAAATCCCAAACCCACCGACAAGCCACCCCCCACGGCCGCCAAAAAAGTGGAATTAACGCCCACATAGGCCAGGATGAATACCAGGCC
>NZ_JAGQBV010000052.1:0-14153 GCF_024345815.1 Cyanobium sp. HWJ4-Hawea
GCGGCATTCCAACTCAGCGACCCAGCAGAGCCTTGGTGGTTTTGCTGATGCCCGCAGTGGTTTCAGGCAGATAGGGGCCCCGGGTAAGCCAGCCGCCAATCCGCAGGAAAAAGCCAGCCACAACCAGGTTTATGGCGGAAAGCACCAGGGCCGCCTGGATCCAACTCCAGGCCAAGGAGCCGTGGAACCAGATCAGCAAGGCCACTTCCGCCGCGATCAGGGAGAGCAGCAGCAGGGTCAAACCACCGCTAATCAACAGGGCTCCGCTGATCAGCCTCCGCTTTTCCCGATCAACCTCCTGCAGGGCAATGCGCACATGCAGGTCCATCACCGAGGTGACCAGGGCGCCCATGCGTCCAGCCGCCACCTTGGCCGCACCAGGGCGGCGTGGGGCTTGGGAGCTAGGAGGGGCGCTGGCAGAGGCGCTGGCCGGTGGGCTTTCGATCCCATCACTCATGACGAACGGCGACCAGAGGCCAACAGCAGACCCAATAACACCCCAACCCCGGCGGCAATGCCAATCGCCATCAGGGGCTTGGCCCGCACGGGCCGTTCAATGCGGGGCCGCAGGGTGGCATTGAGCTCATCGAGCAGGCTCTCAAGCTGGGATTCCAGGGGTTCCAGGCTTTGGGCCAGGCGGCTGGTTTGGGCACCGGCCACCTCCAACAGCTCGTGGAGCTGGTCCTTGACCACCTCAGCGGTGCGGCCGGTTTGGCTGGCGATCACCTCCACTACCTCATCAAAACTGCCCCGGGTTGCCTCGAGGGTGTGGCGGGCCACCTCGGGCCATTCGCGCTGGATGGTGGGAAGCAGGCTTTCAAAGCGCTCCCTGAAGCCATCAACGGCGCTGCGCGGCGGTGCATCGGTCATGGGGATGTCGGGGGTCATGGCGGCGACAACTGCCTCTTATGGCATCAGGCTAAGAAAGGGGTTGAGCTTTCGAAAGCCTCCGCTACATTTCTGCTGCTCGGCGCACGGGCCTGTTGGTTCACATCAATCGGGTCGAGCTAACCCACTTCAAGTCTTTTGGCGGATCGATGTCGATCCCGCTCGAAGAAGGCTTCACGGTGGTAACTGGCCCCAATGGATCAGGAAAAAGCAATATTCTCGACGCGGTTCTGTTCTGCCTGGGCCTCGCTACGAGCCGCGGCATGCGCGCCGATCGCCTGCCTGACCTGGTCAATAGCGCCGTGTTGCGGGCCGGCAAGGCCGCCGAAACCGCCGTCACGGTGCACTTCGACCTCGGCGACTGGCAACCCGATGAGGCAGAGAGCGGCCTCGACGTACCCGAGGAGGGTCCCTGGATCAAACCGGGCCAAAAAACCTGGAGCGTGAGCCGGCGGCTGCGGGTGGCCCCTGGCGGCACCTACAGCAGCAGCTTCAACGCCGACGGGGTGGCCTGCAATCTCCAGCAGCTACAGACCCAATTGCGGCGCCTGCGGGTCGATCCCGAGGGCAGCAACGTGGTGATGCAGGGGGATGTCACCCGCATCGTCTCGATGAGCGCCAAGGATCGACGGGGCATCATCGATGAATTGGCCGGGGTGGCCCTATTCGACAGCCGCATCGAACAGAGCCGCGGCAAGCTCGATGAGGTGCTGGAACGGCAAGAGCGTTGCAGCATCGTCCAGCAGGAGCTGCTGGTTAACCGCCAAAAACTCGAGCGAGATTGCGCCAAGGCCCGCACCTACCAGGACCTGCGCCAACGCTTCCAAAGCGGCCGCCTGCAGGAGCAAGTGTTGGGCTTTGAAACCGCCCAGCAGCATCTTCAGGAGCTCTCCAGCCGCCAGAAAGCCCTGGCTCAGCAACAGCTCAGCGACCGCGAGGCGATCGCCAAGGCAGAAGCGGAAATCCAAACAGGTGCAGCCCAGCTCGAGCAGCTGCAAAACGAGGTCAAGGCCCTGGGAGAAGACCAACTGCTTGCGGTCCAAGCCGAGCTGGCCGGCCTGGAGGCCAGCGGCCGGGAATTGGCGCGCCAGGCTGAAAAACACCAGCTCGATGCCGAGGCCCTGCAACGCCAACGCCACGACCTGGAGCGCAATAGGGGTGATCTGCTCCAACAACAACAGCAGCTCCAATCCAGCTCCGATCAACGCCAACTCGAGGACGCCGAGGCCGCCTGTCGCTCCGCCGAGGCCGCCGTGGAGCTCTCCCGCCGCCGCCTGGGTGAGGTGGCGGGCCGTTCCGGTAGCTGGCTGGAGGAGCAGAAGCAACGCAGCCAGCTCCGCCAAGAGCTAAGCGAGCAGGTGGGTCCGCTGGAGGCAGAGCGCCAGCAACTGAGCGAAAGGCTTCGCCAAAACCAAGAGCGCATTGGCGAATTGGGGGCCGAGGCCCAGGAAGCCCAGACCTCCAACAGCGAGGCGCAACAGCAACTACACGCAGCCGATGGCGAATGGCAGCAGTTGCTGAACAGCCTGCAAATGCAGCAGCGCAAGGTGCAGGAGCTGGCAGAAGCCCTGGCCCTGCAACAGCGCACCCGGGCCCGGCTGGAGCAGGAACAGACCAACCTCGAGCGCGACATTGCCAGGCTCGACAGCCGGCGCGAAACCCTCTCGGAAAGCCGCGGCACAGGTGCCCTACGGGTGCTTTTGGAAGCTGGCCTCGAGGGCATCCATGGCCCAGTGGCCCAACTTGGCGAAGTGGATGAGGCCAGCCGCCTTGCCCTGGAGGTGGCTGCCGGCGGACGACTGGGCCAGGTGGTGGTCGATGACGACCGGATCGCTGCCAAGGCCATTGAGCTGCTCAAAAATCGCCGGGCGGGGCGTCTCACCTTCCTGCCGCTCAACAAAATCCGCGGCAGTGGTGCCAATGGCAATCCAAACGGCGGCAGCGCGGCCCTCCAGCGCAGCTCCGGCCCGGGAGGTGGCGCGGGAGGTGGCCTGGTGGGCAGGGCCGTCGATCTGGTGCGCCATGAACCGGTGTATGCCGAGGTGTTCCGCTACGTCTTTGGCGACACCCTGGTCTTCGACAACCTGGCCAATGCCCGCCGGGAGCTGGGCCGCTGCCGGGCCGTGACCCTCGATGGTGAATTGCTGGAAAAGAGTGGCGCCATGACCGGCGGCAGCCTCCAGCAACGGGGCGGCCAACTCAGCTTTGGCAGCAGCCAGGAGAGTGATGAGGCCGAGCCCCTGCGACGGCGCTTGCTGGAGCTGGGTGAAAGCCTGCTGGCCTGCCGGCGCAGGGAGTCGGAACTGGGCCGAGAACTGGAAAACGTGAGGCCCCAGCTACTCCAGCAGCAGCAGCGCCAGGCAGCCCTGGAGGCCGAGCGCAGCGCCGCCCAACGGAACCTCGCCCCCCAGCTGCAACGGCTAGAGCAACGCAACAGCCGACTCTCCCTGCTCCAGGAAAACCTCAAGGCCGATCTACAGCGCCAGCAGGAACTGGAGGCAGCCCTGCAGCCTTTGCAGGAGCGCCTGGCAGCCCTGGTGCAGGCGGAAGCGGGGGCCCAGGCCTCCGGCGATTCAGCCCGCTGGCAGGGTCTGCAGGCGGAGCTGGAGGCGGCCGATACCGCCCTGGCAGCAGCCCGCCGCCAGCGCGACGACCTGCTGGCTGCCCGCCGGGAGCGGGCCCTCGCGGCTGAACGCCTCAGCAACCAGCTCGAGGCCCTGGGGGCCGATGAGCAAAGGCTGGTGGGAGCGGTTAATGCCTTAGTGCAGGAGCGGGGCCAATGGAAGCAACAACACCAAAGCGACCAGGCGCGCCGGGGCGCCCTGGAGAGCCAGCAAAGTGAATTGCAAACCCGTTTTGGCGAAAGTCGCCGCGCCCGCGATGCCGCCGAAGCCCAGCTGGGCACCCGCCGCCAGGCCCTCCAGCAACAGCAGTGGGAGCTGCAACGCCTGGGCGAGGAACTGGAGGCCCTGGCCGAGCAAAAGCGGGGAGACCAGCTGCGTCTCGAGCAATTGGAGCGGGAGCTGCCCGATCCCCTGCCCGAGATCCCCGAGGAGGTGCGTGAAAACGGCCTCGAAAGCCTGCAAAACGAACTGCGCAGCCTCCAGGCCCGGATGGAAGCCCTGGAGCCCGTCAACATGCTGGCCCTTGAAGAACTGGAGCAACTGGAAATCCGACTGGCCGATCTCGATGAACGGATGGAGGTCCTGAGCAAGGAGCGCGAGGAGTTGCTGCTGCGCATCGAAACCGTGGCGACCCTGCGCCAGGAGGCTTTCATGGAGGCCTTTACCGCGGTTGATGGCCATTTCCGCGAAATCTTTGAAGGCCTGTCCGATGGGGAAGGCCACCTGCAGCTGGAAAACCCAGAGGCGCCATTGGAGGGCGGCCTCACCCTGGTGGCCCATCCGAAGGGCAAAGCCGTACGCCGCCTAAACGCCATGAGTGGCGGCGAGAAATCGCTCACGGCCTTGAGCTTTCTGTTTTCCCTGCAGCGCTTCCGCCCCTCACCCTTTTATGCCCTCGATGAGGTCGACAGCTTCCTCGATGGCGTCAACGTGGAGAGACTTGCCGCCCTGATCGCCAGCCAAGCCCACCAGGCCCAATTCATGGTGGTCAGCCACCGCCGGCCAATGATTGCCGCGGCCACCCGCACGATCGGGGTCACCCAGGCCCGCGGCGCCCACACCCAGGTGGTGGGATTACCGCCTGCTGCCTGAACTGGTGGGTTAGGCCACAATGAATCGATTGGGCCGTCGGCACGAGCCTTTCTTTGAACTCTTCCTTCCCCCCCTCTGCTGATCCCAGCGCCAACGCGGCCCCCAGCGACCGGCTATGGCTGCGCTCGGAACTAATGGGCACCCAGGTAATCACCCGCGACACCGGCCGGCGCCTGGGCGTAGTTGGCGAAGTGGTGGTGGATATCGACCGCCGTGAAGTGGTGGCCCTAGGCCTGCGGGACAACCCACTCACCCGCTTTTTGCCAGGCCTACCCCGCTGGATGCCCCTTGAGCGCATTCGCCAGGTGGGCGACGTGATTCTGGTGGATTCGGCGGATTCGCTGGCCGAGGGCTTCAACCCCGATCGCTACAGCAAGGTGATCAATAGCCAGGTGGTCTCGGAAGCCGGAGAGCAGCTCGGGCGGGTGCTCGGCTTCAGCTTCGACATCGAAACCGGCGAACTGGCCACCCTGGTGCTTGGCGCCGTGGGAGTACCCCTGCTCGGCGAGGGGGTCCTCAGCACCTGGGAGCTCACGGTTGAGGAGATCGTCAGCAGTGGCCCCGATCGAATCATCGTTTATGAGGGCGCGGAGGAAAAACTGAAGCAGCTCGGCACTGGCCTGCTGGAAAAACTGGGCATCGGCGGACCCAGCTGGGAGCAGGAAGAACGAGACCGCTACCGCACTGGCATGGTGCCGGTGGAGAACCAATTGGCTGCTGGCCAACCAAGCGTCCAGGAGCAACGCCGCATCCAGCCGGCCACCAATCGGGCCTTTGAACGGGAAGAGGAACTCGACTACGTGGAGCTCGAAGAGCGCCAGCAACGGGAACCCCTCCGCCAACGCCGCTATCTCGACGAGGAGCCCCAGGAGCGCTATCCCCGCAACCCCAGGCGTGAGCCCCTGGATGTGGAAGCCGAAGACCTGGCCGATCCCTGGTAACCAGAATTGGGCTGGCCAGGATTTGGCTGGTGAGAGGCCTAGGCCGGGTCTTTTTTGAACTCCAAGGAGGCTGAGTTGACGCAGTAGCGCTGACCGGTTGGGGCAGGTCCGTCGTTGAACACATGGCCCAAGTGGGCGTCGCAGGTGGTGCAACGAATTTCCGTACGCACCATGCCATGGCTGGCATCGGTGAGGGTGGTGATCGCGCCGGAATTCACCCCATCCCAAAAGCTGGGCCAACCGGTGCCCGAATCGAATTTGGTAGCCGAGCTGAACAGGGGCGTATCGCAGCAAATGCAGTGGTACACGCCGGTGTCTTTGTTATTCCAGTAGGCACCGCTAAAGGCCCGCTCCGTGCCGCCCTGGCGGGCCACCCGAAATTGCTCCGCTGTCAGCCGCTCGCGCCAGGCCTCCTCAGCCTGGCCCCGGGGTAGGCCGCTTTCAATGCCGCAGGCTGAAGAATCGTTGGGGGAATCGCCCATGGCGGAAGTCAACTGGCTTGTAGGTGGCAGCAACCCTAGGAAGTAATGCCTCATTCGGGAGTGGGCAAGAGCGCTTGCACCATCTCCGCCAGGCTGGACACGGCCCCGGGATTGCCCCTCAGGCTGCGCAGGTCATCGCGCATGCCCGCCAGCCTTCCTGGGCTGGCGAGCCAATCGGCTGCTTCGGCGGCGATCTCCTCCGGGGTAATCGGCCCGACCCGCTCAGGCACCACCAGCCGAGCGGCCGCAATATTTGGCGAACTCAAAAAGCCGCGGTGCCGCAGCCTCCAGGCCGTGAGCAGCACGCCAAAAAGCCCACGCAACAACGGCAGCCTCCCCAGCAGCCCCGCCAGGCCATCCCAGGCCTGCATCACATGCAAATACTGGGTGGGCAGCAGCACCAACATCGGCAGACCAAGGGCCGCCAACTCCGCCGTGTTGGCCCCCACGGTGGTTAGGGCCAAGGAGCACTGGCTAAGGGGTCCATGGCAGGGATTTTCAAGCAACAGCTGAATGCGGGTGCCAGCGGGTGTGAGCAATTGATCCCCCTCTAGTCGGGGCGGCCCAGAGGCGTACTGCCTGGCAATTGGATTCGTCTGGCCGGCGTATTGGATAAGTTCCCCCACATTGGTGGTGGGAGCCAAGGGCAGCAAAAAGCGACAACCGGGCCGCAGGGAGGCCAATCGATCGGCCGTTTCGAGCAAAAAGGGCATGCCCACCCGCAATTTGGCCCGCTTGGAGCCGGGGAAGAGGGCAACCCATTCCCCCGGCGGCAGGGGGGCATCGTTGCGGACCGCCTCGGGAAGATCGGCCATCAAATCGCCCACCACCCTGCAGCGGGAACGCCAACGAGGGGCCAACTGGCCAGCGGCTCGAGCCCCCATCGCCGCGATCCTGTCGTTCCATTGGGGCCAGCGGGCCACCCATTCGGCATAGGTGATGTGGCGGTAACCCAGCCGGGCCGAGAGCAGCACGGTCCAGAACTGATCACCCCCTAAAAACACCACCACCCCCTGGGCGGGCCAGGGGCCATAGCGGCCTGGCCGGAGCAACAAGGACCAAAACTGCCGGGCCGGAATGATGCGCTCAAACAGCTGCCAACCTGCAGCCGCTTGATGCTCCCGGCCGGTGCCGTTGGGGCAGGGCACCAGCACCAAAGACATGCCCACGGCCGCCCCTGGTTGCTGGGGCCGCAGGGCCATCAGTCGATGGAGCCGCTGGGCAATAGGCCGCACCCAGGTGCTGAGCTCACCGGGCCCATTGCTAACCAGCACAATGGCCGACTCCCCAGCCTGGGGCTGTACTGCAGGGGTTGGGAGAGGCTCGCCTTTACCCAAGGCCTCAGGGCGGGGAAATAAAAAATGCGGATGACGAGACTTGAACTCGTAAGGCCGAAGCCACACGCCCCTCAAACGTGCGTGTCTACCAATTCCACCACATCCGCTTGTGATACGGAGAGCCCATGGGCTTTCCGAGTGAGCAATATACCCATCGACTTGCGCCGGCCACCTGGCTTACCCGGGCCGCCGTGTGAGCACTGATACAGTCCGAACTGGCCCACATCAGCTGAGACGCCGCGGATGTCCATCGGCAAGTTGCTGATCGCCAACCGTGGCGAAATTGCCCTCAGAATCCTGCGTACCTGCCGGGAGTTGGGCATCCCCACCGTGGCCGTCTACAGCACGGTGGACAAGAACGCCCTTCACGTCCAATTGGCAGACGAATCGGTCTGCGTGGGCGAAGCCCCCAGTAGCAAGAGCTACCTCAATATTCCCAATATCCTGGCCGCAGCCACCTCCCGGGGCGCCGACGCCATTCACCCCGGCTACGGCTTTCTGGCTGAAAACGATCGTTTTGCCGAAATCTGCGCCGACCACGGCATCACCTTTGTGGGGCCTTCCCCCGAGGCGATTCGCTCGATGGGGGATAAGTCGACCGCCAAGGCCACGATGCAAAAGGTGGGGGTGCCCACCATCCCAGGCAGCAAGGGACTGCTGGAAACACCTCGAGACGCCGCCGCCCTAGCCGAAACCATGGGCTACCCGGTGATGATCAAGGCCACCGCTGGCGGTGGTGGCCGGGGCATGCGCCTGGTGCCTTCCGCCGACGAGCTCGACAACCTGTTTAAGGCTGCCCAGGGAGAGGCCGAGGCTGCCTTTGGCAACCCAGGTCTCTACATGGAGAAATTCATCGACCGGCCAAGGCACGTGGAAGTGCAGGTGTTGGCCGATCGCCACGGCAACGTGATTCACCTTGGCGAACGCGACTGCTCGATCCAGCGGCGCCACCAGAAACTGCTGGAAGAGGCCCCGAGCGTGGCGATTAACGCCGATCTTCGCCGCCAAATGGGCGATGCCGCCGTGGCCGCAGCCCGCACCATTGGCTACGAAGGCGCCGGCACGGTTGAGTTCCTGGTGGATCGGGGCGGCAACTTCTATTTCATGGAGATGAACACCCGCATACAGGTGGAACATCCAGTCACGGAGATGGTTACGGGGATCGACCTAATCGCCGAGCAGCTGCGAATTGCCGGCGGTGAGCCAATTTCAGTGAAGCAGGAGGAGATAAAGCTCCGGGGCCACGCCATTGAGTGCCGGATCAACGCCGAAGATTCCCGCCAAAACTTCCGGCCCGCCCCTGGCAAGATCACCGGCTGGTTACCGCCTGGGGGCCCGGGTGTGCGGGTGGATAGCCACGTCTATACGGGCTATGAAATCCCCCCCTTCTACGACTCCTTGATCGGCAAGATCATCGTTTGGGGCACCGACCGCCAGCACGCCCTGAAGCGCATGCGCCGGGCCCTTTCGGAATGCGCCATAACCGGCATTCCCACCACAATTGAATTCCACTTGAAGTTGCTAGATCGCCCGGAATTTCAAAACGGCGACCTTCACACCAAATTCGTGGAGCAGGAAATGCTCCCGCCCCCCAAAAAGTAACTAGCCAACCAGGGAACTCCGCAGCATCAGCTGGGTAAGCAGACCCTGCTGGCCCACGGCCAATTCCCTAACCAAACTGATCAGACCCAACCAGACCACCGGAGTCACATCGACCCCACCAATCGGCTGAATTAGGCGCCGGGTCAGGCGTAACAGGGGTTCGGTCGGCCCACCGATCAAACGCATCAGCCCCTTGCTGAGGTCCACCTGGGGGTACCAGGTGAACACGATCCGAAATAAAAACAACAGGCTCCAGGCCGAAAGCAGCAATACCAGGCCCCCATGGATCCAGGCCAGGGTGGAGTTGGGCAGGTGAAATCCAGCCAAGGCCGTCACAAAGCTCTAAGCAGCTGAGCCTTCAGCGTAGGAAGTCGCCATCGATGCCTAGGATTCCGCGACGCTTGTTGCCCAAAGCCGGCTGCCCATGACCCCATCCCTTGCCAACTTTCTCAGCAGCCTCGTGTGGGGCGCGGTGATCGTGGTGGTGCCCATCACCATTGCCCTTGTGTTGATCAGCCAAAACGATCGCCTCGATCGCAAACTCTGAGCTTGGCAGTCTTGGTTGGATCCCTAGAGTGTGCTGATAAAGAGGGCTCCTACCTGGGGCGCCACAACGGGTGACTCACCGTGGTTAATGCCAGCCTCAATTGGGCCAGCATCGTGGGCATTGTGCTTGCGGTGGGCGGGGCCCTGCTCTATTTCATGCGCAGCTTTAAGCCTGCGCTTGCCCGCGATTACGACGTCTTCTTTGCCGCCGTTGGTTTGCTCTGCGGGGGCATTTTGTTTTTCCAGGGCTGGCGGCTCGATCCGATCCTGCAGTTCGGCCAATTTCTGCTGGCTGGCACGACCGTCTTCTTTGCCTACGAGAGCGTGAGGCTGCGCGGTGTGACCACCGAACAGGCGCGCCGCTCCTCCTATTTCGATGACGAAGAGCCGATCCCCGCTGGGCCTAACCGCCCCCGCATGGGTGGCCGCAGCTGGGGAGAGAGCGAATACGAGCGCTTCGACGAACCCCAACCCCTGCGCCGCAGAATCCCCTCCAGGGAAGACGAAGAAGGGGGCGATGAAGACTTCTATCGGCCCAGCCGCCCCAGCAGGGCCGCAATCCCCGAGCGGGCCGCCAGCCGCCGCCCCTCCGAACCAGAAGATTGGAGCAGCAGCGAGCCCCCCAGCGACCGCAGCCGCTACCGGGCCGGTGCCAGCAACGGCCAGGCCACACCTGATTTTGGTGCCCGCAGGCGAGATCGCCAGGAGGGAATGGAAACCCGCCGGGGCAGTCGGCCCAGCCCCAGCGCAGTAGGCCCAGGAAGCACCGGGCCTAGCAGCAGTGGCTCAAGCCGCCCCGGAGCCATGCCCCAGGGCACCCCGGTTCGGGGCGGACGCCCCAGCTCACCTGCGGCCGCTGACATCAGCGATGCAGATTTCAGCCCAATTCGCTCCTCCAGGGCACCCCAGGGCGGTCCGCCCGCAGGCACCCCAATGGGCACCACAAACCCAGCCCCTACGGCCCCCAATGCAGCCCCCAGTTCAGGAACTAGCCCTGGCACTGCTCCAGAAAGCAAGCAGAGGGACAACAGCTCCCGTTTTGACGACTGAAAGCTGATTACCTACGTCTGAAGACTGGGCTATCACGCCCGGACAGGCCAATCGGCCGCTCTCTGGCCCTAGCCCTGGTAACTGCCACGGCAGTGGTTACGGCTATTGGGCTCTCGAGCTGCGATGGCAGTGGCTGGTTCAGCCGGCGCAGTGCGGGGCCATCGGGGATGTTGGGCGCAGAAAACCGCCGAGAGCCGTCCCTCAGTGGCAATGGGCGCTTCCTGGCTTCCGTTGTTGAGCAGGGGGGCAAACAAAGGGTGCTGCTGCAGGAACAACCCGGCGGGCGATTAATTCCCCTAAGGCACCTACGCGGGCATGAACCACAAAGCTCCCCATCCTTGAGCTGGAATGGCCGCTACATCGCCGCCGTGGTGCAACAGGGCCAAGAGCGGGTTGCCCTGATTGAAGATCGAGCAACGGGCAACATGGTGCAAATTCCTGTGCCAGCTGGTAGCCAACCCCTGAGGATCAGCCTGGCTGCCGACGGCCGTCGCCTGGCCCTGGGGGTGATGCAAGCCGGCCAAATGCGCGTGCAGGTACTAGACCTGGCCGGCCTACTGGAGGCTGATCTCCCGGGCGGCCTGGCAGTTGAAACCAATTCAGGGGGCCAGGCTGGCGCTGGAGCCCCACCATGAGTGCTCCAGTTGCAAGGGCAAAACCCGTGCAAGCGTTGGGCTTGGGCTGGGGCCTGGCCCTACTGGCTGGGGCCCTGGGCGGCTGCATGGGGTCCATGCCCACCCCCATGGCAGCCCTGAACAGCCAATTGGAAATGGCCGGCAGCAATCGGGATCCGAGCCTCTCGGGCCGCTGGCTAGCCCTGATCAATGGCCGGGGAGGCAGGGAGCAGGTGGTGCTTGTGGATATGGGCCGCCAAACTCCCGTTCCTGTGATTGGCCTCAACCGGGGCGATGCCCAGCCTCTCAGCGTCAGTGTCGACAGCAGCGGCGAACGGCTTGCAATAGTGCGCCAACTGGAGGGCCGCACCGAGCTGGTGCTCTACCGCCGCTCCCTGATGAGCCTGGAGCCGATTGGAATGCAACCGCCCGGAGTACCCAGGGGCGTCTCCCTAAGGGCCGATGGGCGCGAACTGGCCGTGGAGGTCAGCAGAAATGGCACCTGGCAAATAGATCTGATCAGCCTGCCCTAGGGCACCAGACCAGCCCAATGCAGAAAGGTGTCGCCACTGATCAGCTCGATCACCACCACTGCCACAAAACCCACCATCGCAAAACGGCCATTCACCCGCTCGGCGTAGCCACTCCAGCCAAAGGCCGGCACATCGCCTGTGGTGGCACTGGTGGCAGGAGTTGTGCTGGCGGCAGAAGTGGTTTGCTGGGGTGATTCGTCAGTCATCGGATCAGGCATTGGTGCCAACGTCATAGCCGGCCGCAGGTAGCAGCCGCCAATTGCCGCTTCCATCGAGCTCCAGCACGGTGTCGTGGAAGGCGGTGAGGGTGGGCCTATGGCCGACGCTCACAAAAGCCATCTCCCGCTCAGCCAGCAGGGAATAAAGGTGACGCTCGGTTGACACATCCAAGGCGCTGGTGGCCTCATCGAGTACCACAAAACGGGGTGAATTCAGCAGCAGGCGGGCAAAGGCCAAACGCTGCTGCTCGCCAAGGGAAAGCAGGCGAGGCCAATCCTGAATAATGTCTAGATCTGGATAGCGCCCAACCAACTCGGGCAGCCGCACCTGCTCCAAAACATGGCGCAGCTGCTCGTCACTAAAGCGATCTGGCTGCAACGGATAGCAAAGCTGCTCGCGCAGGCTGCCAAGCAGCATGTAGGGCTTCTGGGGAATGAACAGCAGATCTCCCTCGCTGGGCCGCTCCACCCGACCAGCAGCTGGGGGCCAAAGACCACTGACCATGCGCAAGAAAGAGGTTTTACCGCAGCCGGATGGGCCCACAACCAGCAAACGCTGATTACTATCCACCTCAACACTGAGGTCACTGATCAAGGTTCGATTAGTGCGGGGCGGCACCAAATCAACGTGGCTAACCAGGATGGAATTTCCATTGCTGCCGGTGCTTGTGGCGGCCAACTGGGCGTCAAGCGCTGCAGCTTCAATGCCAATTGAATCAACCTTGCTCTGAAAACCCTCAAGCCGACTGATCGAAGCAGAGAAGGCCGCAAGACGGTCAATATTATTAACGATGTAGCTCACCGAAAAGAGCACCTGGCTGAAAGCAATACTTGCCTGGCCAAAGACTCCAAAATCAACATCTTTAGCGAAGTAGATAGGAGCTATTACCAGCCATGGCAGGAAGCGAGAAAAATAATCATAGGAGCGCTGAATAACACTGATAAGCGCCTCCCAGATGATCAATCGATCATAATTTCTAATCGCACCTTCCAGCCTTCTGCCTGCCTCACGGCCCTCCTGCTGCTCGCCCCGATAGAAAGCAATAGATTCAGCATTGTCGCGAATATGAACTAGCCCATAGCGGAAGTCAGCCTCCAGCTTGAGCTGTTGATAGTTCAAGCTCACCAGCTTCCTGCTGGCAAATACGATTAGGCCAGTGCCACCAACAGAGTAAACAAGTAGCACCAGGGCTAACTTGTCGCTGATGGTCCACAATACTATTATGAAACTTACAAAGGTGAGCAGGGCAGATATTATCTCAACCGTGACGCTGAGGCTGGTGCCGGTAAAACTGGCCGCATCCTGGGAAATACGTTGATCAGGGTTATCAATCTCCTCGATCGACTCATCGTTTGGGTTGAGTACGTAATAAGCCCGATTTGAGAGATATCGGCCCAACAGGCGGCCGCTTAGCCACTCCCGCCACAGCAGGCCAAGCTTGGGAATTAAATAACTCTGAATAGCCCTAATTGGCAGGGCGATAACCAAGCAAAAAGCATAAATGGCAACAATCTTCCAAAACTCTTCAGCCTTATAGCCGACCAAAGCATTCTCAATATTGCGAGCCACATAGCTAATCCCCACATTGATGCCATTGATAACCAGGATCAGCAGGGTGATCACCGCCATCAACAACCAGGGCAACCAGCGCCCGTGTCGCAACTTGGCGCGGAAAGCCACAAAACAGCCCAATCCTCCAGCCAGCAGCACCATCACCACCGGCCCGATCGGGCTTTGCCAAATTGCTGCCACCTGCTCGGGCACGCCGGGCAGGAAACGGCTGCGCAATTCGGGGATCAGGGCCCCGGTCAGGGCTAAAACCCCAGTGAGCAGCAACAAGGTGCTGCCTACCACCACCGCGAGTAGTGCCACTACCAGCAGTAAAAACTGCCAGCTCTTGGTGTCGTCTACCGGCAGGAAATAGGGCTGGGCCAGGCGTTGCAACTTCGCCAGTTGACCGCGAAGAGCCTTGAGGGGGTTCATGGGGCAGGTCGGATCAGTTCATTGTTGCGGGTCCGCGCTCAGCCCGGGGGCCAGGCCAGCGGACGACCACCAATCACATGCAGATGCAGGTGAAATACGGTTTGGCCAGCCTCCGCACCGGTGTTAATCACGGTGCGCCAACTCGCCAAGCCCTCCTGCTGGGCCACCTTGGCCGCCACTAAAAGCAAATGGCCGAGCAGGGCCTGGTGCTGCCCATCTGCCTGCGCCAGGTCGCTAATTGC
>NZ_JAGQBV010000053.1:0-14026 GCF_024345815.1 Cyanobium sp. HWJ4-Hawea
AGCTCCAGCTGGTTTTTTTGTGCCCCTTGCCATAGGTCGCGATTGTGGGCCTCAAGCAGCCGTTCCGCCATGTCGCGCAGGGCCCAGGGGTTGGCCCGTTTCAGGAAATCACAGATGGATTGGTCGCCTAACCATTGGTCGCAAATGGCCCCGTAGCCCCAGTCGGGGGCCCGGCCCGTGCTGGCGTCGTAAGCGAATAGGTAGTCGAGGCTGGCGGCCATCTCAAATCCGCCCTTGTAACCATGGTTTTGCATCGCCCCAATCCAGCGGGGGTTTAAAACCCGGCTGCGCAACACCTTGTCGAGCTCCCGCTCCAGCCGGTGCATTTTGGGTCGGCCGTGGCGGGAATGGTCTCCAAACCAGGCGGCTGGCGATTTTCCCTGGAGGGATTCCGCCGCCGCACTGAGGCCCCCCTGAAATTGGTAGTAGTCGTCGGAGTCGAGCAGGTCGTGTTCCCGGTTGTCCTGGTTATGGAGAACCACCTGCACCTGGCCCAGGCGTTGCTCAAGGCCGCTGCGGTCTGCAGTTGCCTCGATGGGGCCCCCTGCTTCGCTCTGGTAACGCCAGCCGCTCCAGTTCAGGAAGGCCTCCCCCAGGTCGCTGCGCTGCTCCCACTGGCCACTATCGATCAGGCCCTGCAGGCCGGCCCCGTAGGCACCTGGGGCGGAGCCATAGACCCGGCTGCTGTGCCCCTCCAGGCGGGCCGAGGCCGCCAGGGGGTTTTGGTTCTCGGGCTCATCCTGTTGGGCCACCAGCTGGGTGGCCCGGTTCATCCAATCCACCAGTTGGGGAAAGGCATCACGAAACAGTCCCGAAATTCGCAGGGTCACATCCACCCGGGGCCGGCCGAGCAGGGAGAGGGGAACCAGTTCTAGGTCCACCATCCGCCGGGTGGGGCCGTCCCACACAGGACGAACTCCCAGCAGGGCCAGGGCCTGGCCAATGTCCTCTCCGCCGTTGCGCATGGTGGCGGTGCCCCAGACCGATAGGGCCAGGTGGCTGAGGTGCTCCCCCTCCTCCTGCAGATGGGTTTCGAGCAGCAATTCAGCACTGCGGCGCCCGAGATCCCAGGCCGCCTCCGTGGGTAAGCCCCGCAGATCAACGCTGTAAAAATTTCTGCCGGTGGGCAGCACATCTGGCCTGCCCCGGGTCGGTGCACCGGAGGGACCCGCCGCAATCCTCTCCCCAGCTAGGGCAGCTAGCAGGGCCTGTTTCTCGGCCTCTGCGCAGGCCAGCAGGCGAGGCATCAACACCTCGCATAGGTGCTGGATGCTTACCGCCAGGTCTGCGCTGGGGGGTACCCCAGGTTCGATCGTCTCGCCGTTGAGGGCGGCCTGGCAAATCTCCAGGGCCCTTCCCTCCAATAGGGCTACGGCATCTCCCACCAGCCGCAGGGAGCACTCTCCAAAGCAGGCCTCCAAAAGCCTTCGGTCCGTGGCCCTAAGTGGTTCCGAGTCCTGGTCGCACCAGGGATCGAGCTGGAGATCCAGGGCCCCTGCCAATGCCTGGGTTAGGCCCAAAATTGCTGGCGGCTGGGGGGCCCTGGCCAGGCATAGCAAAAGTTCGGCGGCCTCAGAGGCCCCCGGGGTTTGGCCGTAGGTGTGTAGCCCCAGGCGGATTTGGGCTTCCTTCAGTTCACAGAGATAGCCATCGGCTGCATCAAGTTGCTGGTCGAGCTCGTATTGAGGAGCCTCAGCCCCAGGACTCTGTCTGGGCGATGGCGGGGGCAGTTCCATCGATGCCAGCAGTGCATCGAGCCGAATCCGCAGGCCCTTGACCCTCTCGCTGCCCAGCTGCTGGGCTTCCCAGTACTCGTCAAGCAGGGCCTCGAGGGTTTGCAACTCGCCATGGAGTCCGGCCCTGCCAAGGGGCGGGGTTAGGTGGTCCAGGATCACGGCCTGGGCCCTTCGCTTGGCCTGGGAACCCTCGCCTGGATCGTTGACTATGAATGGATAGAGGTGGGGCATGGGGCCTAGGGCCCACTCCGCAAAGCAATTGTTGGAAAGCCCCAGGCCCTTGCCCGGCAGCCACTCCAAATTGCCGTGTTTGCCCACATGCACCACCACATGGGCACCAAAGCTCTGGCGGAGCCAAAGGTATTGGGCCAGGTAGGCATGGGTCGGTGGTAAATCGGGGCTGTGATAGCTGAGGGTTGGATCCCGGTCGTAGCCCCGCTCCGGCTGGATCAGTACGGTCACATGGCCGAAATCCAGGCCTCGAATTGGAAAAAATGGCTCGGCCAAGGGACCCGTGACCAGGCCCCTGTCCGTTTCGGGCGCCCCCCAGACCGCCTCCAGCCGCTGCCTTCCCTCCGGGGGGAGCTGCTGGTACCAGGCCAGGTAGGTCTGCAAATCGAAGCGAGCCATCGCCGGACGATGGCCGCTCTCGGGATCGTTGGTTAGGCCCTGCAGCAGCTGGTGGATCAGGGCATCGCCATCCGCCGGCAGAGGCCCCTTGAGTTGGTAGCCAGCAGCCCCTAACCAATCCAGGATCAATGCTGTTGAGGCCGGAGTGTCTAGCCCCACCCCATTGGCGAGGCGGCTGTTGCGGGTGGGGTAATTGGCCAGCACCAGGGCAACACGCCTCTTTGTAGCTGGGGTTTGGCGGAGCCTGATCCAGGCTGCCGTTAGGGCTGAAATCCACTGCAGCCGCTCCAGATCGGGCTCATAGCGCACCATGGCAGTAGCCAGGCGGGTGCTCGTCTGCCGGCTTTCCTTGAAGGCCCCAATCCTGGTGGTAATGCGCCCATCCAGTTCCGGTAGGGACACCTGCAAGCCCAGGTCGATGGGCCCGAGGCCAATGCTGCTGCCCTGCCACTGCTCCCGACTCTGGCTACTGCAAAGCACCTGCAGTACCGGCACCCCCAAGCTCTCCCAAAGGGGCGCCCCCAGGGCTGCCTCTTCAAACTGAACTGAGGCAAAGGAGGTGGTGCAGAGCACGGCCTCAACGCCCTCGCGCTGGAGCAGGTCGGCCACCCCACGCTGCACAGCTGGATCCCTTAAGCCGCTTACCCAAAGCCCCCTGGGGGAAAGGCCCTGCAGGCGAAGGCTCCCGAGGAGGGCATCCATCAATCCCTGGTCGCCGGCCTCCAGCAGGGATCGGTAGGCCAGCACCCCCACCCGGGAATTGGCCTCATCGCGCCAGTCGTGGGGGAGTGGATCCGCCTGTGGGCAGCCAACGGGTATCCCAACTGCTCCACCTATCAAGAGTTGGTTGAAACAGGTGAGGGCCTGCCTGAGGTTGCTGCTGCCGCCAATCCGAAAACAGGCCGCCAGGCCAATGGCTAATTCAATCGGGACGGTGCCGATGCTGGCAAGGAATTGGTCCTCCTCCTGGGTGCCAGCAAGAACCGCCAGCTGTCGATTTGGCCTGGCCTGGGCCCAAAGCTGTAGTTGCTCCAGGCCATAGCCCCAATGGCCCCTACCCCCCAGAAGCCGCACCACCACCAACCGGGCCTGGCTGACGGTGCTGCTGATGTAGTGGTCCAGCACCGCTGGATGGGAGAGGGCGCTGATGTTCAGGCCCCTCAGCGGATGGTCGGCTAGGAGCTCTGGCTCCTGGGCAAGCAAGCGGTCGATGGCGACCAGATCGGTGTCCGCACTGCTGAGCAACAGCACCGGGGCAGGGGGTTGCTCGATGAAGGCACCGGCATCGGCCGGATCAAGCGCCCCGGGGATACTGGCAAGACGGTGCATACCCCCATCCTGCTTCTTGCAGTGAGAAGATCGGGGTATCTGGCGCCCAGTGATGCACCAATTCCTCCCCTATGCCTGGTTTGGTGGCAAATGCGTGCCGTTTGCCGAGGCCACCATTTCGGTGGCAACCCATGCCCTCCACTACGGCACGGGAGCCTTCGGTGGCATGCGGGCCCTGCCCAATCCTGCCGATCCCAAGGAGATCCTGCTATTCCGGGCTGATCGCCATGCCCGCAGATTGAGCCAGAGCGCCCAACTGCTGCTGACAGAGCTCAGCGAGGAAAAAATCCACAGCGCCATCGACATTTTTCTGCAGGCAAACAAACCCACCTGCCCTGTCTACCTACGGCCATTTGTCTACACCAGCGACCTGGGCATTGCCCCACGCCTGCACAACATCGAGACCGACTTCCTGATCTATGGACTGGAACTAGGCGATTACCTATCCCCCGAGGGAGTTAGCTGCAGAATTAGCTCCTGGGTCCGGCAAGAGGATCGCTCCCTACCCCTGAGGGGCAAGATAAGTGGCGCCTATATCACCAGTTCCCTGGCAAAGACCGAGGCCGTAATGAGTGGCTTTGATGAGGCACTTCTGCTAAATAGTCGTGGCAAGATTAGCGAAGCCAGTGGCATGAACCTATTTATTGTTCGCGATGGCGTCTTGATTACACCCGGTGTTGATCAGGATATCCTTGAGGGGATCACACGGGCTAGCGTGATCGAGCTTGCCAAGGAAATGGGAATCACTGTGTTGGAAAGGGCTGTAGATAAAACCGAACTTTTCATTGCAGATGAAGTATTCCTCAGTGGCACAGCAGCAAAGGTCACTCCCGTAAGACGGGTCGAAACCACAGAGCTCACTGCCAATAGACCGATCATGGATGCTATCCGCGATCGCCTTACTGCAATTACGGAAGGGAGGGATCCCGCCTATGACCATTGGGTAACTAGAATCCGACTACGCGACTAGATCATGAAATTTATAGAGAGGCTCCACAGCCAGGAGCGTCCAGTACTGGTTTTTGATGGTGCCACTGGCACCTCATTGCAGCAGATGGATCTATCTGCCGATGATTTTGGGGGTCTGGCCCTGGAAGGTTGCAATGAAAATCTTGTCATCACGCGCCCTAATGCGGTTCAGGCAGTCCATCGTCAGTTTCTGGAGGTGGGTTGTGATGTGATCGAGACAGACACCTTTGGTGCTGCCTCGATTGTCTTGGCTGAATATGGTTTAGAGGATCAGGCCTTTGAGCTCAATAGGCGGGCAGCTGAGTTAGCTAAACAGGTGGCGGCTGAGTACAGCACCGAAGCCAAGCCCCGTTATGTGGCGGGCTCAATGGGTCCGACCACAAAGCTGCCGACCCTAGGGCACATTGGTTTTGACGCGATGAAGGCGTCCTATTGCGAGCAGGCCGAGGGCCTAATCGCCGGAGATGTGGATCTATTTATTGTTGAAACCTGCCAGGATGTGCTGCAAATCAAGGCAGCACTTCAGGGAATTGAAGAGGCCTTTGTGCGCACTGGCCAGAGAAGGCCCCTGATGGTGAGTGTCACCATGGAGACCACTGGCACGATGTTAGTCGGTTCAGACATTGCAGCAGTAGTGGCGATCCTGGAGCCGTTCCCAATTGATGTGCTGGGCCTTAATTGTGCCACCGGTCCAGAGCAGATGAAGGAGCACATCCGCTACCTGAGTGAGCACAGCCCCTTTGTCGTCAGTTGTATTCCCAATGCTGGTCTGCCTGAAAATGTTGGCGGAGTCGCCCACTACCGGCTGACCCCCACGGAGATGAAGATGCAGTTGATGCACTTCGTGGAAGATCTTGGCGTGCAGGTAATTGGTGGTTGCTGCGGCACCACCCCAGCCCATATAGGGGCCCTGGTGGAACTGGCCGCAGAGCTTAAGCCAGCAGAACGAAGCGTTCGTACCCCAAAAACCCAGCATGCCCGGCCGCCGCTCATGGTGGAACCCTCGGCTGCCTCTATCTATGGAACTACTCCTTACCTCCAGGACAACTCCTTTTTGATTATTGGTGAGAGATTGAATGCCAGTGGCTCAAAGAAAGTAAGGGAACTTCTCAACACAGAGGATTGGGATGGGTTGGTGGCGGTAGCCCGCAGCCAGGTAAAGGAAAATGCCCACATTCTTGACGTGAACGTCGACTATGTGGGTCGTGATGGAGAAGCAGATATGGAGGCACTGGTTAGCCGTCTCGTAACTAATGTCAACTTGCCATTGATGCTTGATTCAACCGAATGGCAGAAGATGGAGGCGGGGTTAAAGGTCTCAGGTGGTAAGTGCATCCTTAATTCCACGAACTACGAGGACGGGGATGAGCGCTTTTTCAAGGTACTCGAACTTGCAAAGGCCTACGGGGCCGGTGTAGTCGTTGGCACCATCGATGAAGAGGGCATGGCCCGAACTGCCGAAAGAAAATTTGCTATTGCCCAGAGGGCCTATCGAGATGCGGTTGAATTTGGGATCCCGGCCCACGAAATTTTTTATGACCCCCTAGCCCTACCAATTTCAACAGGAATCGAAGAGGACAGGCTTAATGGTGCTGCCACCATTGAAGCAATTAAGAGCATCCGAACCCATCTTCCTGGAGTTCATGTGGTACTCGGTGTAAGTAATGTGAGCTTTGGCCTCTCGCCAGCAGCACGGATTGTTCTCAATTCGGTTTTCCTGCACGACTGCTGCAAGGCCGGCATGGATGCGGCCATTATCAGCCCCGCTAAAATCCTGCCCCTCAGCAAGATCAGCGAGAGTGATCAACAGATTTGCCGCGATCTTATTTATGACCAGCGCAGGTTTGAAGGTGACGCAAAGGCCGGTGAGGGGGCCATCTGCACCTATGACCCCCTTACTGAACTGACAACCCTGTTCGAGGGGGTTAGCGCCAAGGAGGCCAGGGCTTCTGGGCCATCACTGGCCGATCTTCCCGTGGAGGAAAGGCTTAAACAGCACATTATTGATGGGGAACGGATAGGCCTTGAAGCTGCCCTGAACGAGGCCCTTAAAAGTTATAAGCCACTCCACATCATCAACACCTTTCTCCTGGATGGCATGAAGGTGGTGGGAGAGCTCTTTGGCTCCGGTCAAATGCAGCTTCCCTTTGTGCTCCAGAGCGCTGAGACAATGAAATCAGCGGTTGCCCAGCTGGAGCCCCACATGGATGTTGTTGAGGGGCAAAGTTCGGGTAAGGGTAAGTTTTTGATAGCCACAGTTAAGGGCGATGTCCATGATATTGGCAAGAATCTTGTCGATATTATTCTCACTAATAATGGCTATCAGGTCATAAATCTTGGTATTAAGCAAAGTTGCGAGGCGATAATTGAGGCCCAGCTCGAACACCAGGCAGACTGTATTGCCATGAGTGGTCTACTTGTGAAGTCTACGGCCTTCATGAAGGACAATCTCGAAGCATTTACGGCCGCAGGAATTTCCGTTCCTGTAATCCTGGGCGGAGCGGCATTAACGCCTCGCTTTGTCAACGGCGACTGTCGGGCTGTCTATGGCGGACAGGTTATTTACGGAAGGGACGCCTTTGCTGACCTGCGTTTTATGGATGCCTTGATGGAGGCCAAATCAGTTGATAATTGGCTTGATACAAAGGGATTTCTTGTGGCCAATGCTGAGCAGATAGCCCTGGTGGGAGAAGCCATCGAAGCCCATGCCACAGTTACGGATGAGCACGAGGATAATTCCCAGGTCGACGCTCTAGCAGAAGTAGATCAGGTCTCAGCTGTTAACAATCAACGTTCGGCAATGGTGCCAGCAGAGCCTTCCTTAAATCCTCCCTTCTGGGGTAGCAAAATAATCCTGGAGGATGCCATCCCCCTGGATGAAGTTTTCGCCTATCTCGATAGAAATGCTTTGTTTGCAGGCCAATGGCAACTGCGCAAAACCACCCAACAATCCCGGCCTGAATATGAGGCCATGTTGGAGCAGAAAGCAGAACCGATCCTGCAGGAATGGATTGGGCGCTGCCGCCGTGAGCAGCTGCTTACGCCAAGGGTTGCCTATGGCTACTTCCCGGCCGGGCGGCTGGAAAATTCCGTCCAGGTATTTGAACCCTCCGATCGATCACTTTGTCTTGGCAGATTCGAATTGCCCCGCCAGCGATCTGGGAATCACTATTGCATTTCAGATTTTTATGCCGATACCGCCCTGTCCGCAGATGGAAGGCCCACGCCAACTGATGTATTGCCCATGCAGGCCGTAACCATGGGTGAGCGCGCCACCCTTTTTGCTAAGGAGCTGTTCAAGGCGGATAAATACACCGACTATCTCTATTTCCATGGCCTGGCGGTCCAGATGGCCGAGGCCTTGGCGGAATGGGTGCATGCCCGTATTCGCGCTGAAATGGGCTTTGGGGCTGAAGAGCCAAAGGCCCTTCGCGATGTTCTGGCCCAGCGCTATCGAGGTAGTCGCTATTCCTTTGGTTACCCCGCCTGTCCAAATGTGGCCGATTCCCGCAAACAACTCCTGTGGCTTGGGGCCGATCGCATTGGCCTCTCCATGGACGAGAGCGACCAACTGGAGCCCGAACAGAGCACCACAGCTCTGGTTGCCCTCCACAGCAAGGCCCGCTACTTCTCTGCGTAGCCTGGGGGCTGTCTCAGTGAAATGTCATGGCCATCGCAGGACCGGATGGGGTTGATGGGGCCATTGCCGCAGGTCTTGACCTGGATGGCACCCCTATCCCAGCCGAAATGCTTGAGCTCTACAGGGAAGTGATGGATCTAGAAAGCCAGCGGGTCAGGAGCGGTGTCAAAAAATCAATGCGCAATCGGGTAGTAAAAACCGGATCCAAACACTTTGATCAGGCCAGCCTCGATGCGCGCCTCAAGGCTGCCGGCTGGGACGGACTTAAGGAAAGGGAAATCGCCTTCTTTTACGGCTGAGCAGGCATCAGAGAAGCCCTTAGGAGCAAATTTCCTCGAGGGCTTCGATCACTTCTTGCTGGAATTTCTCCAGATCTGTTGAATCACTGAGGTCCAGGCCCTCGCCTGCGGCGTTCTGGCTCAGCTCCTGGAAATGGAACGCTCCCTCCCCATGGGCCAGAAATTCCATGGCGGAGGTCTCTCCGCTTTCCTTGTAGGCGTCGCAGAGGGCCAAAAAGGCCGCATCTTCGGTGAATTCCCAGCTCATTTATGGGTGCTGCGCGAAAAGACGTGTGTTGCACGCACACTGACCTTTAACGCCTCCCCCCCGGATTCCGTCAACCACTCGGTCGCAATTTGTCCACTGTCCCTGTTGATAGGTCCACGCTTTAATCGGCTGATCAGCCCCTAGTCAGGGCCAAATATCAAGTCTCTGTCTGGTTTCATAGCCGGCCACCCATCCCCTGCCCTGATGAACCCCCAAGTAGAGCCGCAAAACGTCCTTGGTACCGCCCTGGTGACCTGCAGCTGCAATCCGATGACCGGTTGGTTCCGCGATGGGCTTTGCAAAACCGATCCCACCGACCATGGCCAGCACAGTGTCTGCTGCGTGGTTACGGAGGCTTTCCTGACCTACAGCAAGGCCCAGGGCAACGATCTATCAACCCCCAGGCCAGATTTTGGCTTCCCCGGCCTCAAGCCAGGAGACAACTGGTGCGTCTGTGCACCCCGCTGGCTAGAGGCTTTTGAGGATGGAATGGCACCGCCTGTGAGGCTGGAGGCCACCGAGGCCAGCGCCCTTGGTGTTATTTCCCTGGATTGCCTCAGGTCCCATGCCGCCAATCCAGCTCCATGATGGAACTGGTTTAAGGCCCGGGCCGCTTAGCCGATGGGATTGCGCATTGCCGTTCTCGGAAGGGGGGCCTGGGGCCAGACCCTGATCGACATCTGGAGCCGACAGGGCCATCAGGTTGGTTCCTGGTCGCGGCGCGATGGGGGCTCTCCCGTACCCCTCCTGGCCAGTATTGATCTGGTGGCGGTGGCGGTTTCCCTGGTGGGAATTGAGCCCCTTGCCAAATTGCTGAAGGGCCACTGGCCTGCCTCCCTGCCCCTGATCAGCTGTAGTAAGGGCATTGACCTGGAACAACTAGCCACACCCAGCCAGCTCTGGCAGCAAGCGCTTGGGTCGATGCCATGCCTTGTGCTCAGTGGGCCAAACCTGGCTGCAGAACTGAAGCAGGGCCTGCCTGCCGCCAGCGTGCTCGCCTGCAGCGACGCCAGCCTGGGCCAGCGCCTCCAGGACCAACTCAGTGGTGAAGGTCTGCGCCTGTACACCAACCAGGATCCAATCGGCACTGAGGCGGCCGGAGCCCTCAAGAACGTGATCGCAGTTGCGGCTGGAATCTCCGACGGACTCCGTCTAGGGGCCAACGCCAAGGCATCGCTCCTTTGCAGGGGCCTTGCTGAAATGGGAGTAGTTATCGAGGGCTTGGGCGGCTCTGCCAGCAGCCTCTATGGCCTTGCCGGCCTGGGAGATTTGCTGGCCACGGCCAATAGCCCCTTGAGCCGGAACTACCGCTGCGGAGTGCTCCTGGCCGAGGGCCGCACTGAGGAGGAGGCCGTGGCCGAAATCGCTGCCACCGTTGAGGGCATCCGCACCGCCCGTGCTGCCCTGAAGTTGGCCAGGCCCCACCACTGGAAGCTGCCTATATGCGAACAGGTTGTGGCGGTGCTCGATACCCAGATCAGGCCCGCAGATGCGGTTAGGGCCCTGATGGAGCGTGAGCTCAAGCCCGAAGCCCAAAAGTGAGACTGCCAGCCCTACTGATCGAAGCGTTTGCAGCGGGGCCCTGCGCGGGCAACGGAGCGGCGGTGGTGCGCCTTGAGTGCCCCCTCGATGATCTAATGCTTCAGGGCCTAGCTCGCACCCTGAACCAATCGGAGACGGCCTTCCTCGAGCCCAAGGGGGCGGCCTGGGGGCTGCGCTGGTTCACACCCACCTGTGAGGTGCCCCTCTGTGGCCACGCCACCCTGGCGGCACTCCTGGCCCTGGGGCATTGGGGCCTGCTTAGGCCAGGTGAAGCCACTTCTCTTCAGACCCTCAGCGGCGAGCTGCGGGCGTCCCTAGGCAGCCAGCAAACCCCAGGTGCCAGCCCCAGCGGAGCGATTGAACTGCCCTATGGCCAATTGCTGGAGGCCGATTGCCCCCCATACCTTTGCCAGCTACTCAGATCCCAATTGGCTGAGGAGGTACAACTTTTCTGGCGATCTGAACTCGGCTACTCAGTAGGTCTACTTAGCCCGGATGCCCCCCTAGATCAGGCGGATGGCCTGGCGGCGCTGATGGATGGTGCCCTGTCCGGGCCCGAGCGCCAGGGTCTGGTCCTGATGCAGGCCTTGGATCAGCATTCAGCCCTGCCCAGGCCCACGGTCAGTGGCAAGGCTGCCAACTACCAACTTCGCTTTTTCGCCCCAGGCCTGGGAATAGCCGAGGATCCGGTCACCGGCTCCGCCCATGGGCTGGTGGCGCCCTATTGGCTGGAATTGCTTGGCGAAAATGAGGTTGTTGGCTGGCAATGCTCCAGCAGGCCCGGAGGCATGGTGCTTAATCCCACAGCGCCAGGATGGATGCGCATCCAGGGCAGCGGCCATGTGCTCTGGGATGGCACATTGAACCTGCCGGACGGGGCGTCAACTTGAAGCGCCAGGGCCTGCTGGCCATACCCCTGGCCCTAGGTGCCCTGGGTCTGGGCTACGGGGCCCAGTCCCTATCCAGCCGGCCCCATGGGGGCCAGGAATCGGCCCTGCTTGAGGCCTTCATGGCCGCCCCGCCTCCAGCGGCTGACACCCATCAAAGCGCCCAGGAATTAAGGCAACTGCGGGCCCAGCGCAGCGCCAATGGTTTGGCAGAACCATCCGCAGGCAGTCCAGTCGACCTGGAGATCCGGGTGGCCCTCCTGGCGGCGAGCCAGGAACCAAACCTCAGCGCGACCGGCCGCTGGCAGTTAGTTGGCCGTGGGGGACAGCTGCTTGAGCGGGGCCAACCGGGGCAAGTGGTGAATCTTGATCTCTTCCGTCGCACGGCCCCAGAGGCCTGGCTGCAAAGCGACGGTGCAGCCCTAGTTGTAAACGGCAATCCCTATGCGGGGCGAATCCGCATTGTCAATTCAGGGGGCTTGCTCTCGGTGATTAATCACCTGCCGCTTGAGACCTACATCCAATCGGTGGTGGGCTCAGAAATGCCGAGCAGTTGGTCCATTGAAGCCCTTAAGGCCCAGGCCGTGGCGGCCCGCTCCTACGCCCTCGCCCACATGGCCAGGCCAGCAAACCGGTATTGGCACCTAGGTGACAACACCCGCTGGCAGGCCTATCGAGGCCTTGAAGCCACCACGCCGCGAACCCGCCAGGCCACCGCCAGCACCGCTGGCCTGATCCTCAGCTACCAGGGCGCGATTGTGGAAAGCCTCTATGCGGCCACCAGGGCCATCACCCAGGAAGCCCATGGCCACCTGGGGGCAAGCATGAGCCAGCATGGAGCCCAGGAGCTGGCCCAGCAGGGAATGCGCTACAACGCAATCCTTGGCAGCTATTACCAGGGTGCCTCCCTTGCCCGCCTGCGATCCGGATCCCGCTAAGTCGTGCGCGCAAATGTCCTCTGGCAACGGGCCTGTTCCCAATCGGAGCGATCGCTCAACAGCGGCGCCCTGGTACCTCTGGGTACGGAGCTAATTGACGGGCCCGGCTTTTTTCCATTTGTGCTGCGCAGGCTTACGGATCCCACCCCCAAGCACCTGAGCAGCGGAGGGCCGAAACCGAATCCCTTCCTCCCCTGGGAACAGGATTTGGAGGTGGCTCGCCTTGGCAGCTCCCATGGGCTGATCCTCAACAAGTACCCGGTGCAACAGGCCCACGTGTTGCTGATCAGCCAAGACTGGCAACCCCAATCCGGTTGGCTTACGACCCTCGACTGGCAGGCAGTGGCACAGGTTGCAAGGGACACCGATGGGCTGTGGTTTTTTAACAGTGCGGCCAGGGCAGGCGCCAGTCAGCCCCACCGCCACCTGCAGCTGCTGCCCCGCCAAAAGGGGGAACAATCCTGCCCCCTTGAACCGGCCCTGCTCAGCCAACTCGCGGGCAGCTCCCCTTCCTGGCCCTGGAAATATGCCCTCAGCAGGCGTCAACCGGGGATAGATCACCGGGATCTGGAGGGTCATTACCTGGATCATGCAGCTCAATTGGGCCTGGGGAATCCCATGTCTGACCTCCAGCCAAAGGCTTCCCACAACGTCCTGTTCTGCGATCGCTGGTACCTAACAGTCGTCCGCAGCCAGGAGCACTGCGCCGGTTTCAGTGTCAATGCCCTCGGATATGCGGGCTACCTACTGGCCACCGAAAAATCAGATCTGGACTGGCTGGCTATGCATGGGCCCCAGGCCCTACTGGAGGCCGTTGCGCCTGGGTGGTGACTGGAACCGTGGGGTGAGGAAAACTTCAGTGTTTTCACGGTTGTGCTGAAGGCGGTTGGGACGGCTTGGTGGAAAGGGGAGCGACAGGTAAACATTGCCGTTCCTTTTAAACACCAACTACTGCAAACGGACTGCTGACCAGTGATTACCCAATCCCAACAAAAACCATCGAAGGCCACCAGGGCACGTAATAAAAGAATCTGCCGATACATCGCCCTGGTAGAACCGATTGCCAGGTTTTATGCCAGCAACTCGCCTGAACCAATTGATGATCTCCGCCAGGTTGGATTAATGGGACTGCTGCGAGCATCCGAGCTCTATGAACCAAAACGAAAGATTGCCTTCGAAGCCTTTGCAAAACCCCACATTCGTGGAGCCATGCTCCACTATCTGCGGGATGGAGCCCCAGCCATTCGACTCCCCAGAACGATTGTCGAGCTGCGCCAAAGGGATCCATCGCGCCTCACCGCAAAGGAACAGCAACGCCTAGATGAAGTGGCAGGCATGCGAAAAACAATCTCACTCGACAGTCATCCAGGCATCAACCTGGAGGCCCTTGGAAGTGATGAGGACGGGCCTTTAAGGGAGGGAGAAATAGACGCCCTAGGTCTGCTTAGCCAACTGGAGCCCAAGTTGGCGAGCGTGGTCAGTCAGGTGGTCCTGGCGGGATGGAGCTACAGACGCACTTCCGAAAAACTTGGAATCAGCCCGATGACGGTCCAACGCAGACTCAAATGTGGATTGGCCCTCCTCAAGAAGGGCCTCACCACTGGTTCGCTCAAGACAGGGTCGAACTGGAGTCCCGCTCCATTTGCCGTTTCAGGGTACTGATCGAGGCATCGATGGCGGCCAATTGCCGCTCCAGGCCATCCCGCCAGAAGGTAAGCATCGTCAGCTTCCGACTCTGGTGACGACGCCAGCTGGTGGAGCCTTCGTCGCTGTTGCTGCAGCAGGCGAATGGGGGGAGCATGGGAAAAT